>NZ_JANSJL010000024.1:38000-65604 GCF_047502745.1 Synechococcus sp. F70.1 | reverse complement strand
GGATCTCTTGCCGCATCTCTCTCATCTCTTTCGCCATCTCGTCAGTGCGGCGCTCAATAGCCCGGGTGCGCTCGTCAAAGCGATCCAGGGCCTCGCGGAAAAACTGCGCCAGCATCGCCTGCCCCTCGCGCAGCTCTTGAATGAGAAGCTGCTGATTTTGTTGGACGAGGCGCATCTCTTGCTGAGCAGCTTTCAGCTCTTGCTGGGAAGCTTGCAGTTCCTGGATGGCGCGGATCAACCACTGCTCTTGCTCAGGTGTCATCGCTAGCGGCGCTACAGAACAAAAAATCCCCGTACCCCAACTCCCCCTCTTTTTGGGAGAGAGACTAGGGGCAAGGGAAATGGAGAGTAGGGAACTCGAATCCCTGACCTCTGCGGTGCGATCGCAGCGCTCTACCAACTGAGCTAACTCCCCGTGCCTTTACTAGGATAACCTGAATCGGCAGCCAAGATCTCCCCCGCCTGCAACTCTAGCTCTACAAAAACCTTTGAGGGCACCCGCTCGGATCCCTTTAGCTCCAGCAGGTCGTACCAGCCCTCGTGCAACAGCAGCAGGCTTACTTTCTCTTCCAAAGGGTCCACAATCCAGTACTCACCAATCCCCAAGACGCAGTACTCCGCCCGCTTGGCCCGGTAGTCTGCTGCCCGGCTGGACTCGCTCACCACCTCCACCACCAATAGCGGCGGCGGGTCTTCTAGACGAATCAACGCCTCTCGGGATCCCATCTCCTGCCACTGCTGCAAAGGCAGCACCACCACATCCGGGATCCGCACCGTATCCCAGCGGTTGCCCCGCGGCGACTGGATCCCAATGGCCATCTGCTGCGATGTCCAAGGCAAACCTTGCCGCTGGATCTCGGTTCGAAAAGCCGTGTTGAGGAAATCTACGATCTGACCATGCCGTCCGGTTGGAAGGGCCATAGGAACCAACTCCCCCGCCACCAGCTCATAGCGGGTGTCGCTGCCATCTGAATAAGCAAGGTATTCCGCCAAGCTCAGGCGAGCTGTTGGGGGTGCGGAAACGGATCCCATGGCCAGAGCCATAACTTCTCTGTTGCCATCCTAGCCTTCCAAAATAAAACCCCTTAGGAAGAGGGGCTAGAGGTCGCTTGGGCTACCGCCGTTCCAAAAAGTCGCGGCGCAGATCCCGGATCTCTTGCCGCATCTCTCTCATCTCTTTCGCCATCTCGTCAGTACGGCGCTCCAACGCTTCCGTGCGGCGTTCAATGGCGCGAGTGCGTTCGTCAAACCGCTCGAGGGCCTCCCGGAAGAACTGCGCCAGCATCGCCTGCCCCTCGCGCAGTTCCTGAATAAGAAGCTGCTGGTTTTGTTGGACAAGGCGCATTTCTTGCTGGGCAGCTTGCAACTCTTGGACGGCACGAATTAGCCACTGCTCCTGCTCAGGTGTCATGGCTAGCAGGTGTTGCGGTGCTACAGAAATCATACCGCCCTAAACCTCTCGCTCTGGGAGAGGGGCTGCTCAAAGCAAAACCCCCCTTCCTTAGGAAGAGGGGCCAAGGGTAGGGACGGAAACTCAAGCTCGATCAGTTCAGTAAAGGGCTTCTTCTTGGTGGGTGATGATGGTGCAGTCAGAAGTAGGGTAAGCTACGCAGGTCAGCACATAGCCCTGGGCAATCTGGTCGTCATCCAGGAAGGATTGATCGCTTTGATCCACGGTGCCGCTCACCAGCTTGCCAGCACAGGTCGAGCAGGCTCCGGCGCGGCAGGAGTAGGGCAGGTCGATCCCTTGTTCCTCCGCCACGTCCAGAATGTACTCGTCGTCCGGCACATCGATGGTGACGTCCAGGCCCCGCTCTTCGTTGATCAACCGAACTTTGTAGACAGCCATCCTGCTTGGGTCTCCAGAAAAAACGTCCACTCCTCATCCTGCCACCCTTCTGCCCCGGGTCAAGCACCATTTTTTGGAGAAGTAGGCAAATCTTCCGGTTTCTTAGGGTCGGAGCGGAGAAACCTTTCCGGCCACGTCACACCTCACCTGCCCTGCTGCCTTGGCCAAGCCTCAACCCCGCCCATTCGAGCAAGCTGATGTTCGTTGTCTGTGACCCAGATCACTCCCTATTGGCCCGGAAAAAGTCGACAACTCTTGCCAAAGCTGCTGCATCTGCCTGTATGATCAGCACAGTGGTACAGACTAGCCACCAAACAGGCGTGTCTGCGTCTCCCCCCGATTGGTTATTTCCAGGAGGCTTAGATTGCCCTAAGCGGGCCAATCGGGTAAGTTAAGGAAAGTGTCTAGCCGAACCCTGCTTTTTTGGTTAAGAGGAGCAACATGAACGGAACAATGCACAAGTGGCTCTTGAAGTCACTGGGGTCTCTGTCTCTCGCTTCCACAGCGGTGCTGCTGCCCCTGCTGCTCACCGGTTGCGGTGAAGAAAGCAGCACCGGCACTGTCGCACCCACACCGACTCCTACCCCCACGCCGACTCCTGCCCCCACGCCGACTCCCACTCCCACACCCGCAGGCCGCGTCATCAGCATCAGCCCTGCAGATGGGGCGACCAACGTTGCTATTAATACTCGCATTGTCATTCGCTTCAGCGAGCCGGTGCGGGAGGCTCCTTTGGCCCAGGCTCTTCGCATTACTTCCGTAGCGCCGCAAGAGGGGAGGGTGCCGCCGCGAGACATCGCCTTTAACGCCGACCGCACCGAAGTTACCATCACCTTCCGCGAGCCACTGAGCAATGACTCGGTGTATCGGGTTACCATTTCGCGGGCGGTGCCAGATCTGTTTGCCTCAGGGCGCAGTTTGCCGGAAGATTTTGTAGCCACCTTCACCACTGGCAATGTGGCTGTTTCGGGCGACCCGATTAGCCTGCTGCCGACGCAACTGGCAGCAATTGCGCATAGCGGGCAGGTATTCTCCAACCCAGTTGTGGTGCCAGTGGGCTTTGGCATTCGTCGCGCTAGCGCAGCCGAGAACATCCCAGTGGGGGTTTACACTGACTACCGCGCTGTGCTTTCCTTTCCAATCCCAACCAGCATTCCAGCCAACGCGGTGGTGCAGGAGGCGCAACTAACGCTGGTGCAGTTGCCCTCCAACGACTCGGCCACCATTCCTGGTATTGGCGACAGGGGACGGGGCTTCTTCTTCCTGGATCCGACGCCCCACAACCTGCCGGCCAACAACGTGGTGTTCCAGGAAGTGACCTTGGGTGCGCCCAACAACGTGGTGTCCAGCGACTTCTTTGCGCCGGCTTCCAGCCCCACCTTTGTGGCTCTGAGCATCAACGGCAACGTGCTGGGCAACGATGTATCGGCTGGGCCGCGTACAGCAGATGTGCGGCCTGGGGTGCAGCGGGCGGTGTCAGGCTCCCGCTTCTACCAGGTGCGGCTGCAGTGCGCCAGGGAGGTGTGGAACAACCAGGCTACCGCTGTGTTCCCCACTCTCTCCATCTCCGTCTCCAGCTCGGCCAGTGGCACGGCCAGTGGCGCTCCTGCCTTCCAGGCGGCGGCTACCATTGCAGCTGCGGTTACAGGGAGTGCAATTAGTAGTGGCACTATCGCAACCTACCAAGTTGATACGACCAACACTGTTACGGCCACGATTACCCTTTTGGCCACCAACCCGATAACGGTGAGCTTCAGTGCGGCGGGCAGCACCTTCTCGACCTTCTTGCCCACCAGCAGCACGACCATTAACCAAACTGGCCTGCAAGTTGGCCAGCTTGGTATCGCAGCAAGCTTTACCTTTACGGGCCCACCGGCCACAACAACCGGAACCAACGCTATCGCCTCAACAACCTTCCAAGCAGGCCCTGTCAACCTGACCCTGGTTATCCCCAACCAGACCTTCTCCTACACGGCCAGCTTCTCGGTCAGCTTCAGCACCAGCACCAGCGTGGCGGGGACGCCAGCTAATGCGGCTGGTTTTGAGATTAGCCAGGGGGCTACGGGCACCTGCCGGGCCGAGTTCGACAAAGAGCCGGCTACAGGCACGGGTGCTGCCCCCATCACCACCGCTCGCGGGCCACGGCTGGATATCCGCTTCACCATCCCGCGCTAGTGGCTGCCTAGCTGCTTGAAGCACTGCGGGCCTGAGCAATCAGGCCCGTTTTTTTCTCATGGGATCCAGGTAGGTATAGAATCAGGAGCTATGGAGTCTAAGGATCCAGGCCAAGTGACACTCGACACCTTTGTGGCCATCTTGGAAGCGGCCATCCGCCAGCACGAAGCCGGGGATCTGCAGCAGGCGGAAGGGGCCTACCGTCAGGTGCTGGCTCTCCAGCCCGAACAGCCCGATGCCCTCTATTTTCTGGGCATCCTCTGCTACCAGACGGGCCGCCTGGAGGAGGCTGCAGCTCATCTAGCCAAAGCTGCGCAGCTTCGGCCGGATCAGGCCGCTTTTCAGAGCAACTTGGGGGCAGTGTACCAGGCCCTGGGCAAGCTGGAAGCAGCTATCGAATGCTACAGCCAAGCGGTGGCTCTGCAGCCGGATCACCTGCAGGCCCTCTTCAACCTGGGCCTCTGCCACTTTCAACTGGGCCAGTATGACCAAGCCGAGGAGTATTACCGGCGGGCCCTGGCCCTGCAGCCCCAAGATCCTCAGATTTTGACAGATTTGGCCCACATTGAGCGGCAAAAAGGGCGGCTGGCAACGGCCATCGACCATCTAGAGCAGGCGCTGGCGCTAGAGTTTACCCCAGAGCGGGCGCAAGAACTGGCAGAGCTCTGCCGCGAGGCAGGGCAGTTGGAGCGTTCTGTTGAGCTCTATTGCCAGCTCCTGGAGCAGGATCCGCAGCGGCCAGAGCTACACAACGGCCTGGGCCTGACTCTAGCAGAGCAGGGGAAGTGGGAGGAAGCGATTGCCGCCTTCCGGCGGGCGCTGGAGCTGGATCCACAGCGGGTGGAAGCGCACATCAACCTGGGCACTGCTCTATTGGAGCAGGATCAGCCGGAGGCGGCCATCGAGGCCTATCGGGCAGCCCTGGCTCTGCAGCCGGATCGCCCGCGGGTTTACTTCAACCTGGCCACGGCTTTTCGCAAGCTACAGCAGCCGGAACGCGCTTTGGACTACTACCATGTGGCCATTGGCCTGCAGCCAGACTACGCCGAGGCCCATCGCGGCTTGGCCAACCTTCTGTCAGATCGCAAGCTGCGCAAGGTGTTCTCCAATGGACTGCTAGACAGCATGGCCCACCTCAGCCGCGCTTTGGGCGTGCGGCCCGACTTTGCCCAAGCCTACTTTGAGGCCGGCTGCCTGCTGCTGGATCAACTAAGGTTTAAGGAGGCCATCCCCCTGCTGGAGAAGGCGCTGGAGTACAAGCCCGATTTTGCCCTGGCCTACAACAACCTGGGCCTGGCCTACCGCCACCTCAACGAGCCGGAAAAAGAGGAGATCCAGTATCGCCAGGCGCTGGTGCACGACCCGCAACTGGCGGAAGCCTACTGTAACCTGGGGCTGCTGCTGCAGAGCCAACACCGCAACGCCGAGGCTCTGCCAGTGCTGCAGGAGGCGGTTCGCCTCAAGCCGGACTTTGTGGAAGGGCACCGGGCGCTGGGATCCGCCTACAAGGAGTTAAACCGCCTCAGCGAAGCCCTGGAAGCCCTCGAGCAAGCCCTGGCGCTCAAGCCGGACGACCCTTCCACCTACGCCGTGCTGGCAGGGGTTTACCTACAGCAGTGCCGCCACAAAGAGGCCATCCAAGCCTACCGCAAGTCGGCCAAGCTGGCGCCGGGGGTGATCGCCTTCCACGGCAACATCCTCATGGGCTTGCACTACGCTCCCGATTTCGATCCCGAAGAGACGCTGCGAGAGCACAAGAAGTGGGGGGATGCCACTCAGGCTGCAGTGGCCCATCTGCGGCGGCCCTACCACCGGGATCGCGACCTAAAGCGGCCTCTGCGCATTGGCTACATCTCCGGCGACTTCAAGCTGCACTCGGTAAGCATGTTCTTTGAGCATGTCTATAACCACCACGACCACGAGCGCTTCCAGATCTACTGCTATTCCAACACACCGCACCCAGACATGGTGACGGAGCGGATGAAAGAGAAGGCCGATGGCTGGCGGGATATCTACAAGATCCGCTCCGACGTGGAAGTGGCCGAGCTCATCCACGAGGACAAGATCGACATTTTGGTGGATCTGGCTGGCCACACCGCCTACAACCGCCTGGGGGTGCTGGCGCTCAAACCTGCCCCCATCCAGGTCACCTATCTAGGCTACCCCAACACCACTGGTTTAACCTTGGTGGACTACCGCATCACCGACGCCTATGCCGATCCGCCGGGCATGACGGAGAAATACCACACGGAAAAGCTGATGCGGCTGCCCAAGAGCTTTCTTTGCTACAACCCTGTGGATATTTTCCCGCCGGTTTCCGAGCTGCCGGCCCTCTCGGCGGGCTACATCACCTTTGGCTGCTGCAACAACCCCACCAAAATTACCCCCAACGTGGTGGCCGTGTGGGCAGAGATCCTCAAGCGGCTCCCTAACGCCCGTATCTTGCTCAAGAACATGCGCTACACCGACAGCAGCGTGCGCGAGATCTTCTGGGGGCACTTTGAGGAGCACGGGGTGGATCGGCAGCGAGTGCATCTGGTGGGGGATCGCCAGAGCATTCCAGAGCACCTCCAGATCTACAACGAGATCGACATTGGCCTGGATCCGTTCCCCTACAACGGCACCACCACCACCTGTGAAACTCTCTGGGGCGGTGCGCCGGTGGTTGTCCTGGCGGGGAATGCCCACGTCTGCCGCGTGGGGGTCTCCATCCTCACCAACGTGGGGCTGCCGGAGCTAGTGGCCCAAACCCCGGAAGAGTATGTGGAGATCGCCGTCAACCTGGCCAATGACCTGGAGCGGCTGCGGCATCTGCGCCACAACCTGCGAGACATGATGGAGAAATCGCCCCTGCGGGATCCCCAAGGCCACGCCCGCGCCCTGGAGCAGGCCTACCGGCAGATGTGGAAAAACCTGGTCGCTAGCGGGCAGTAGCTTTTTCTGCGGATTCTTTGCGAGGGGGAGCAACCCGGTCGAAGATCTCCCAGATTTTGGCGGCAACGGTTGACCAGCTCAGCTCCTTGGCTTGCTCTAGCCCTTTGGCAATGAGGGGAGAGCGCACGGGATAGCTCTGGATGCGCTCTAAAGCGTTGGCCAACTCCTGAAGGGATCCTTGGCAGAGCAAGGCCGCTGCCTCCTCTTTCTGGGCAACACTCCCTTGCCCCTCTCGGTAATGCACCACTGGGCAGCCACAAGCCATGGCTTCCAAAAGACTGCTGGGGCGGAAGGTGGCGTGGAAAATCAAAGCCAGGGCGGAAGAGTAGGCGCAGGCCAACTCAGGATTGCTGAGGCTGAGGTAACGAATGCCTTCCCGCTGCGGCAGTTGCGCCCTAATAGGATCCACCTGAAGAGGAGTAGGAAAGGCGAAGACTAGCTCGGTGCGGGAGAGCTTTTGGCCTTGCAGGATCTCCCACGCCTGGCTAACGGCTTGAATGCCACGGTAATCGGCCAAATGCTCGGGCAAAACGGCCAAGAAGAAGGGGCGAGTCAACTGAAACTTGCGGCGAAACTCGGCCATGGCATCGGGTGCTGCAGGCTTGGCCCAGCCCTCAATAGCAGGGTAGACCAGCGAAATCTGATCTGGAGGAATGCCGGGGTAGTAGGTTCTAAGGCCAGCTAGAACCTCATCGGAAAAGACAATGTAGTGGGAAGCAGCTAGGATGGCATTTTTTTTCTCCAGATACTCTGAAGAAAACTGGCTGCCGGCTTCTGCCTCCAGATCGTAAACAAAGGCAATGGAAGGGGTGGAAAGGGGAGTGGTGTAGCCAGTGGAAAGAAACAGGCGTGCCTCGAGTTGGTCGCAGACACTCTGCAAGCCAGTGCGATCTTCTGCGGCTTCCTCGAAACTAAAGCGAGGGATCTCCGAAAAAAAAGTTCCCGGCGGCAGCCAAGTCTGGCCACGGGTGAGCACCACAAACTGCGTCGCTTTCTTTGCCTTCACCCACTCTTCAATGAGGCTTAGCCAGAGATAGGACTGATCTAAAGCTGGCGAGCGGAAGAACCCTCCCGACTGCCATATCACCCCATCGATAACGATCATCCTTCCCCCTCTTAATCTAGTTAAGAGACGTTGAGAGCGGCGAACATCTTGGCCAGGTAGAAGTCTTTGTAGCGCGTCTTAGCTATTTGATCGTGAACGCCTAGAATGAAAGCCACTAGGTCATAGGAGAGGTAAACCTCGTGCAAGACTACTGCCATGGCCAGCCGCTGACGAGCAGAGAGGTGATCTAAGTGCATGAAGTTTTTCACGTAGACATAATCGCACCAGAGGACTTGCGTGTAGGGCCGATAGGTCCTGGCCGAGAAGGGCTTAAGGCAAGCGCCAAAGTTACTCGTCATGCCGTGGAGCAAGAAACCCTGCTCCCTAAGGGCAATATCCACGTCACTAAAAAGGGGCTGATTCTTGTAGAGGGGAATGTACTCCACCTCGGTTTGGATGACAGTTACATGCTGTAGGGTTTTGCTGGCACCGCGGATAACATCCAGCTCGGCTCCCTGAACATCCATCTTGAGAAAGTCCACTTCGCCCAGCTCGGGGATGTCATCCAAGCGGGTAGTCTGGACTTCCTCAACTCGGTTTACCTTGCAAACTTCCGACAGGTTCTCAAAATGCTGCGCCAGATCCTGGTCGGGCTCGTAAAGAGAGGAAGTGTAGCCGACGTTGGTGAAATAGAACTTGCGCCGGGATCCATCCCCAATGAAGTAGGGAAAGTACTGCCGTCTGACCTGGTCGGCGCGGGGAGCCTCAGCCAGAGCCCTAGCATTCAGCTTTTCGCATTCTTCTTTTTGGGGCTCAAATCCTATCACTTGAGCATGCCCTTGCTGAACCAGCTTGTCGAAGTTATCGCCGCCCAGGAACATTGCCCCTACGTCCACAATCCTAATCAGGGGCATGTCATCGCCGAGGATCTCACTAATCGGGAAAGGCATCTTTTTACTCCAAAGAATGAAAACGGCTAGATTAGACCGGCTTCGCTCACCCAAGAAAACCGACGGGGGTGCACAGCAACCAGGTTGAGCGCAGTTGGCATTTGCACAGAAGCCTGAACAGTGCTCAGATCTTGGATTACCGGGTTATAGACATAAATAAGATAACCCCACTCAGCAAGAAGCTTTGCCGATTCCAAACCGGAAAACTGACCGGTACTTTGATTCTCAAACAAGATCACCGGAGCGCAAGTCTCAATGAGCTTTCTACCGCCCTTCAAAACAGGAACCTCTGCCCCTTCCGCATCGATTTTGACGAGATCAATGTTGGGGCTGCCCTCTGAAATCCATAGCTCATCTAGGGTAACCTGCTGCACCGGACGGGTTTCTTCCACAACCGACATGGGATCCGTAACGATGCGGTTGAAAACGCTGGCCCCTTCGCAAACTAGATAAACCTCGCGAGACTCTTCGCCTACCGCAGCTTCCACAACTTGCACGGATTGGTCGAGCTTGTTTTGAGCGACCGTTGCCTGCAAGCACTGCACACATCCCGGCGTAGGTTCAATGGCATAGACTTTCCCAGTTTTGCCCACACAGCGGGCAAAGAGAAAGGTGTAAACCCCAACGTTGGCCCCAACGTCAATGGCCTTCATGCCCGGCTTGAGGATTTGCCGACACAGCTCGATTTCACTCTCAAACCAGCGATCTTGAGCCAGGAGGACGAAGGTCACAATGCTTTTAAGATCTGGCTCTAGCCTTAGCTTGTACCCCTCATACTGAGTCCAAATTTCCATACTAGCCACCGCCTCCGAGGCTGGATCTCCGTTAGGAGGCGTTTCTAACTCTTGCTCTGCTGAATCCGACTCCGCCTTGGAGGGATCCTGCCGCGGAATGTAGCGATCTAGAGCCAGTTGCAGCACTTGCAGGGCCCTGTCCTTCTGCCCAGGGAAATGGTCGGCTATTTTCTGCAGCAAGAAAGCCCCTTCCGGCTGCGCTTGGGCTGCCGCATTCATGGCAACCACCATCTGGGCCTCTAAGTCCTCTGGGTCAATGGCTGCAGCCAGCCGCCAGTAGGGCAATGGCTCCGGTCGGTAAACGACTCCGCTGTTGTGAGCTAGCCAACGGGCTAGAGTGTGGAGGTAGCGCTCGCGGGGGCCAAGGCGGGAAGCAGAAGCGGCCTTAGAAGAGCGGCGGGCCTTTTTGCTAGCAGAAGCCAGACGAGGGGGATCCCAAGCCAGCCTGGGCTGGGATCCAGTTAGGCCCAAGCTGGGATCTTCTAGGTAACGCTGGGTCAACAGCCGGGAGAGCAGCTCTTTTCCCTCTTGGAGGGCCGTGTGGTAGCTTCCCAAGGCCAAAAGGGCATGGAGGCGATTAAACTGACAGGGGAGATGATTGGGATCGAGATCCAAACCCTGCCGCCAAGCTGCCAAAGCCAGGGCCCAGGCTGCACGTCGCTCCCGCGAGGTTTTGGCTTGCTGGGCCTTCAGGCAATGAGAGATGCCCAGCTCATTACATTCATCGGCAGTGGTGGGGATCCCCATGGCTTGGCTGACTAAGCTGCTGGACTATCCTATCACTTTGCCGGAACTCATCCTTCTCTGAAGCAGCAAAAGAGAGGTAGTCTATCTAGGGAAGCAGTGCTGCTTGTTGTTGAGGAGTGTTCATGGTGCGTCGTTTCCCAGGCTGGATTGCTGCTGCCGCCTTGGCAGGGGGGATCGCCTGTACCCAGGCAGCTCCTGTGCAGACTCCTGACCAAGTGGTGAGAACCTTTATTGCAGCCGCTGAGAAGGGGGACTGGGGCACGGCAGACAGCTACCTGACGGAGCGCTTCAGCAATGCCCTCCGGCCGGGATCCCTGCCTTCAGCTTGGGGCATGGCGGGGAAAAACGTGCAGGTGCGCAACCAAGAGGTGAGCGGGAAGACGGCCTACGTGTGGGTGGAGGGCACAGACTCGCTGGAGGACGCAGCCCAGCGTCTGGGGCTGGATCCCTTGACGTTGCGGAAGTACCTGACCAAGCCGGATCTAGCCGATCCAACATATCAGCAGTTGGCCCCGCAACTGGTGGGCCTACGCCTGGAAGGAGACACGGTGACCTCCCACGTCAAGATCACCCTCTACCAGCAAGACCGCGGCTGGCGAATTGAAGTGTGGCAGCCAGACAAGCCCCCTGCAGAGGGATCCCAGCCGGAAAAGGCAGAAGAGTCGGCGGATCCCAAGCCCTCTCCCTCTCCGACAGAGGCTGGGCAACCTGCCAAAAATCAGCAGTGAAGTGGCGAGGGAAAGGTGCTGAAAAAACCCTGGTTCTTGCTGGCCCTGCTCTTGCTAAGTGGCTGCGGGCAACCCCAAACCGCCAAAGAGACGCTGCAGGTGTTTGTGCAGGCGGCCAACAAGCGGGACTTTGCCACAGCAGAATCCCTGCTGACGCCGCGGCTGTTGAGAGGGATCCCGCCAGGGGCTTTGGATCAATCCTGGCCATCCGCCGAGGAGTTTAATCTCACTTCTATCGAAGAGGTGGGCAATACGGCCATCTTTCGGGTGGAGGCAATCCTGAAGCCAGAAGCGGTGGTGCCGACTTTGCGCTTCCAGTTCACTGCCGAGGAGCTGCAACGATTTTTAACAGAGCCGGATCGGGAGGATCCCCGGTTTCGTCCTTTTCGCTCCCAGTTGGGCTTCTACGAGCCTTTGCCGGAGGGTCGGCTGCGCGCAGTTATGGAGGTTACCCTCTATCGCCAGGCTCAAGGGTGGCGGGTGGAGTTGGCTCGGCTGCAGCCTTTAAATACAGAGGTTCTCTACGAGCCAATCAAGTTAGCGGAAGAAGCACAGCCTTTCCAACTAACTGGGACGGTGCGACTTCTCAACCGCAAGGAGGGCTGGATTGGGGTCAACTTGGAAAAAGTCAGCCCCAGCTTGGAGCGCTACGCGGGCACGTGGGTCTCGGTGGTTCCCGCTGAGGAGGTGCAAGTGACTCGCCTTGGCCGCTCTGCCAGCTGGCTGGAGCTGCGCCCAGGGGATGAGGTGGAGATGGAGGGCAAGGTGCGCTTTGCTGTCAATGCCGACGCCAAAGGACGGATCCCAGCGGCCATCCGGGCTGAGCGCATCCGGGTGGTGCAGGCCGCCAGCTCTTCTCCCTGAACCTAGCGCAAAGGCGAGTGCAACAACACCACCAGCCGCTCTTCCAGGAACTTGAGGTTGGCCACCACTTGGTTAAAGGCCTCCTCGGGAGTCCAGTCCATGAGATCTAGGGCCTTGGCCGCCAGGGCCTGTACAGGAACAGGCTCTTCTCCAAAAACATCGATCAACCAGCGCACCGAGAAGGGATCGATGACGATGTTGCCTTCAGATCCCGGCCAGCCGTTGATGTTGACCGGGCCATTGTCGCGGATGGCATTCTCGAAGGCAACTCTGGCATTGAGCCGCAGCAACAGGGGGTGGGCTTGCACAGATCCCTCCCGCCATTCTTCTGGCGTAAAGGGAGGTGCTGGACTGGGGCGTGGGTGGCCGCACCAAAAATCAATCAGCCGGGTTAGGTTGGGAAAGATCAGCTCGATAAAGTGCAGCAGCTCCTCTTGGCTGAGCTTTTTAAGGTGGCGTAGGGTATAGGGAACCGGCTTGGTGAGGACTCGCTCCAGCTTCCACTGCTGCCAATTGACCATGCTGATGAACTCCAGCCCGGCCTGGCGCAGCATCTCAAACACCTGGGGCACCGTAAAGCCTTTGTCGCTGCGCAGCAGGAAGTTGGCCAGGATCCCGTTGGTGGTTTTGATGGCGTCCCCCTTCCAGTGGCTTTTGACGAAGCTGCCCTCGTGAAGGGCATCCATCAGCTCCCTGAGGATGGGGACAGCCTTGGCAGCGGGCTCGTCCATCACCCCCAGCAGCTCCATGGCATTTTGCATGTTGAAAATAAACTGCCGCTGATAGAGGCTGTGGACATTGGTGCGGATAATCCCCTCTGGCTTTAGCACCTGGCGCATGCCTTTGAGCCCGGCCACCGGATCCTCTAGCAGGTAGAGGACGTCGTTGCAGGCGATGAAGTCGAACTGTTGCCCCAGCGCCCTCATATCGGTGATATCCATCACCTCGAAGCGCACATCCGGGATCTGGTGAAACTCAAGGCGCTGCCGGGCTATCTCCAGCGACTTTGGCGAGATATCCACCCCGACAAAGGTAGCACCTGGATTGGCCGTGGCTAGAACCAGCGTTTCCCAGCCGGAGCCGCAGCCGGCGTTGAGCATCACTTTGCCCTCGGGCTTGACCACCTTGCGATCTCGCACGTAGTAGGCGGTGGTGTAGCTGTTGGCAAACAGGGCAAAGGTATCCGTAACCGTCTGCTCAATCGGGACATTCGGGTAGGGAAATTCGTCAAACTGCGCCTGAACCAAGCGGGACGTCGATTGCTCCGGCATAGGGATCCCTGCCTCTGTAGGACTGATTAGGATTCTAAAGCGATTCCAGGGTTTAACCTAGGCGCTGCTCGGTTTCGGGATCGAACAGGTGGAAGCGCTCCATGTCGAAGATCACTTCCGCCCACTGGTTGACGCGCAGCTGGGTACGGGGATCCACGCGGGCAATAAACTCCTGCTCGGCCAGGATCCCTTCTCGGTCGCTGGTGCTGAGATAGAGGATTACTTCATGGCCCACCAGCTCCGTTACCGAGACCTTAGCCCGCACCGGGGTAGGTTGAATCCCTGGGGGTTGGTAGTGGGGATCGTGGATGTTTTCTGGGCGGATGCCGAAGATGACCGACTTGCCGACGTATTGCCAATAGGGCTCTGCCTGGTGGGGCGGGATGGCCACGCGGAAGGCGCCGGTATCGATCCAGAGGGTGCCCTCCTGCTCCCGCAGCTTGGCCTGGAAGAAATTCATGGCGGGGCTGCCGATGAACCCGGCCACAAACAGGTTGGCCGGGCGGGTGTAGAGGGTGTGGGGGGTATCCACCTGCTGCAGGCGGCCATCCTTCATGACGGCGATGCGGTTGCCCATCGTCATGGCCTCCACCTGGTCGTGGGTAACGTAGATATAAGGTGGTGCCCAGTTGCATGTGCAACTTGCTGATCTCGGCCCGCGCCTGTACCCGCAGCTTGGCATCCAAGTTGGAGAGGGGCTCATCCATCAAAAACACCGCCGGATTGCACACGATGGCCCGCCCGACGGCAACCCGCTGCCGTTGCCCACCCGAAAGTTCCTTGGGCTTGCGGTTGAGAAGGTGCTCGATCCCAAGGCGCTTGGCCACCCCCCTAACCCGGCTTTCGATCTCCGCCCGTGGCAGGCCGCGCAGCTTGAGGCCAAAGGCCATGTTCTCGGCCACGGTCATGTGGGGGTAGAGGGCATAGGATTGGAAGACCATGGCGATATCCCGATCCTTGGGGGGGACATCGTTCACCCGTCGATCGCCAATGTAGATGGAGCCGGCGCTCACTTCTTCCAAGCCGGCCAGCATGCGCGGGGAGGTGGTTTTGCCGCAGCCGGAGGGGCCGACAAAGACGAGAAATTCCCCGTCTTCGACGGTGATGTTCAGGTCATGGACGGCGGTGGTGTCTCTGTAGCGCTTGGTAACGTGTTCGTAGGTAACGCTGGCCATGCTCTCAACCTTGGCTCCGTTGCGCACTCAAACCCTATCCAAAGCGGCGGGCAAAAGTCCAATGGGGTTCGGTTTAAGTTCGCTAGGGAAGGCTGGGGATCACTGCAGCGAACCCGATTTATTCCTGCTTGAAATGAGCGCAAGCTGAAAAACCAAAACGCAAAAAAGGACTAAAAAAGGGTAGGCGATGAGCCTACCCCTATGGGATCTTTTTTCCTCACGGAAAATTGCCTAACCTCTAGGCCATCAGGAGACAACGCTCACTTTGACCACTTGGGCTTTTTCAGAGTCGGCCTTGGGCAAGGTGAGGGTGAGGATCCCATCTTTGTATTCGGCTTTCACCTGGTCTTGCTTGATCCGGTTGGGCAGCGGGATCACCCGTTGGAAGCGCCCGTAGCGGAACTCGCTGCGGGTTACGCCTCTGTCCTCGGAGCGTTTCTCAAAGCGCCGCTCGCCGCTGATGGAGACTGCCTCCGCTGTCGCTTGGATATCCAGATCTTGGGGGTTCAGGCCGGGCAGCTCCAGCCTCAGGGTAATGGTCTCCGGATCGTCGTGCATTTCCACTGCCGGCACGAAGGCAAACGCCTCGGTCTCCGTAGGACGAGCCATCAGCCGGTCAAACATCCGGTTCATTTCCCGTTGAATTTCGTCAATTTCCCGAAAGGGATCCCAGCGAACAAGGGCCATATCCACCCACCTCCTGTTGATTTTCTTTAAGCTTTGCCTCGGAGGCTTTAGCATAGCCTCCGTACATCAGCCTAAGCCGTCTGGCCCAATCAAGGTGTAGAGTTTTCTAGACATCTGTTGGGGCATTTCCCCTACGAAAAGCAAGCAAAAGCCCTTAGGGCTCTGAACGCCGATAGGGGCGGTGGGAGCTTGTTTGCAACCACAGGCTCAGGCCAGTAGCTACCATAACCAACAGACCCAGTCCGTTTAAGAACGGGTAAACCCCCTGCAGATCGAGGGGGCCCCACTGCCCTTTGTGGATTTGGATGAGCCAGGAGTAGTCGAAGTTTCCGGTGAGGCGGGCCATTTGATAGAGGGATCCCGTTACTACCGTCACCAGCAAGGGCAAGGCCACGATAGGGGCCAGGGCACGGTGGATGCGGCGGAGGATTCTTTGACTAAGGGCCATTAGGCTTGCTCCCAGGTAAGCGCCACCATCCTGCCATGGTAGCAGGCTCGACGCCTTTGCCCCTCTGCTCAAGACTGGATCCCCACCGCCTCTTCCAGCTTGGGCATTTGCTCTCTGGGGATGACCCGTCCCTCGTCCTCAAAGCCAGGGATCTCGTGGAAGTTGAGGTAGCGGTACACTTCGCCGGCAAAGGGCTGGATCTTGGTGGCAACGATCTGCCGGTATTCCTCCACCGTTGGGATCCGCCCCAAGAGGGCGCAGACAGCAGCCAGCTCGGCGGATCCCAGGTAGACCCGTGCGCCTTTGCCCATGCGGTTGTCAAAGTTGCGGGTGGAGGTGGACATGACGGTGGCTCCATCGGCCACGCGAGCCTGGTTGCCCATGCACAGGCTGCAGCCAGGCATCTCTGTTCTCGCTCCAGCAGCGGCAAAGATGCTGTACACCCCTTCAGCGCGCAGTTGCGCCTCGTCCATGCGCGTGGGGGGACAGATCCACAGTTGGCGCACCTTAACCCGCCCCTCGCCTTCCAAGATCTTGGCAGCGGCGCGGTAGTGGCCAATGTTGGTCATGCAGGAGCCAATGAACACCTCGTCAATGTGGATGGGCGTATCGGGGTTGCCGGCCGCGTGCTGGGCGTGGACTTCGCTCAGGGTCATTACTTTATCGGGATCGTTGGGGGCGCAGACAATTGGCTCGGTGATGGTGCTGAGATCAATCTCGATGACGGCGGCGTATTCGGCGTCGGGATCCGCTTCCAGCAGGGTGGGGTTGGCCAGCCAGGCCTCCATCTTGGCAATGCGCCGCAGCAGGGTGCGGGCGTCCTGATAGCCGCGGGCAATCATGTTTTTCAGCAGCACCACGTTGGAGCGCAGGTACTCGGCAACGCTCTCAACGCTTAGCTTAATGGTGCAGGCGGCGCAGTTGCGTTCTGCCGAGGCGTCGGTAAACTCGAAGGCTTGCTCCACCTTCAGATTGGGCAGGCCCTCGATTTCCATAATTCGCCCAGCGAAGACGTTTTTCTTGCCCTGCTTCTCGACGGTAAGCAGCCCCCGCTGGATGGCCACGTAGGGAATGGCGTGAACAAGGTCCCGCAGAGTAATCCCAGGCTGCAATTCCCCCTTAAAGCGCACCAGCACCGACTCCGGCATGTTGAGGGGCATCACCCCCATGGCCGCGGCAAAGGCCACCAGACCCGATCCAGCCGGGAAGGAGATGCCCAGAGGAAAGCGGGTGTGGGAGTCGCCCCCCGTGCCGACGGTATCGGGCAGGAGCATGCGGTTGAGCCAGGAGTGGATGATGCCATCGCCTGGCCGCAGGACAACCCCTCCCCGCGAGGCAAAGAAGTCGGGCAGCTCTTTGTGGATTTGGATGTCCACCGGCTTGGGATAGGCGGCGGTGTGGCAGAAGCTCTGCAGCACCAGGTCGGCGCTAAAGCCCAGACAGGCCAGCTCCTTGAGCTCGTCGCGGGTCATGGGGCCAGTGGTGTCCTGGGATCCCACGGTGGTCATCAGGGGCTCGCAACTCGTGCCAGGGCGCACCCCTGGTAGCCCACAGGCTTTGCCCACGATTTTCTGGGCCAGGGTATAGCCTTTGCCCGTGTCGGGGGGCGGGGTGGGGCGGATAAAGAGAGGAGAAGGATCCAGCCCCAGGGCCTGGCGGGTTTTGTCGGTGAGGGCCCGGCCAATCAAAAGGGAGATGCGGCCCCCGGCCCGCACCTCGTCCGGCAAGGTTACAGGCTGCAGGGAAAAGCTGGCGAGAATTTCGCCCGTCTGGGAGCGGATCACGCCCTCGTAGGGATAGATCGTGACCACCATGCCCGTCTCCAATGGGGAGACATCGCACTGGATGGGCAGAGCGCCCGCATCCTCGGCGGTGTTGAAGAAAATCGGTGCAATCGTGCCCCCCAGGATAACGCCCCCGGCCCGCTTGTTGGGCACATAGGGAATGTCGTGGCCAATGTGCCAAAGGAGGGAATTGAGGGCGGACTTGCGGGAGGATCCCGTGCCCACCACATCCCCCACAAAGGCCACCGGATGGCCGCGGCGCTTGAGCTCGGCAATGGCAGCTATGGCCCCCGGTGCCCGCGACTCCAACATGCTCTGGGCGTGAAGGGGGATGTCTGGGCGGGTGGTGGCGTGGGCGGCAGGGGAGAGGTCGTCGGTGTTGATTTCGCCGGCAACCTTGAACACCGTGACGGTGATGGCCTCAGCTAGAGGCGGCTTGGCAGTAAACCACTCCCCAGCGGCCCAGGATTCCAGCACCTGCCGCGCATAGACGTTGCCGGCCTGGCTCAGCTCCAGTACGTCGTGAAAGGCATCGAAGACCAGCAGCGTGTGGCTGAGGGCGCGGGCCGCCGCCGCCGCGATCTCCTGCCGCCTATCCTGCAGCAGCTCCAGCAGTACCTGGACGTTGTAGCCCCCCAACATCGTGCCCAGGAGCTCCACTGCCCGCAAGGGAGGAATGAGGGGGGAGCGCACCTCCTCCTTGGCCACAGCGGCCAAAAAGCCGGCCTTCACATAGGCTGCCTCGTCCACCCCCGGCGGGACGCGCTCCGTGAGGAGGTGCAACAGAAAAGCCTCCTCTCCAGGCGGGGGATCCTTAAGCAGCTCGCACACCTGGCTGGTCTGGGCGGCATTCAAGGGCAGTGGCGGGATCCCTTGCGCCGCACGGGCGGCAGCGTGTTGGCGGTACTCAGCCAGCATGAGGATTCCTTGGGTCACTGACGCAGGCATTATTCTACCGCCAGAAAGAACCCAGCCCTCCTCAAGAGAGCTCCGCCAACAGCTCCTTTTGGTATAGGCCAATACAAGCTTGGATTAACTCGTCCAGCTCCCCTTCCAAAATTGGCTCGAGCGGGAAATTTTGGTTGAGGCGGTGGTCGGTAACCCGATTGTCCTTGTAGTTGTAGGTGCGAATTTTTTCTGAACGGGCTCCTGTTCCTACCTGCATGCGGCGGGCGGAGCTAATGGAGGCCTGCTGCTCACGCAGCTTCATCTCGTAGAGCTTGGCCCGCAAAATCTGCATGGCCCGTTGCCGGTTTTGTAGCTGAGAGCGCTCCTCGGTGCAGAAGACCCGGATCCCAGTGGGCTTGTGGAAGAGATCCACCGCCGTTTCCACCTTGTTCACGTTTTGTCCCCCTGCCCCGCCGGAACGCGCTGTCCTAATCTCGATATCTTTGGGATCGATGACCACCTCCACCTCGTCCGCTTCTGGCATTACCGCTACCGTGGCCGTCGAAGTGTGGATGCGCCCCTGGGCTTCCGTGATGGGTACCCGCTGGACCCGGTGCACACCGGCCTCGAACTTGAGCTTGCTATAGACTTGATCGCCGCGGATTTCCAGGATGGCCTCTTTGTAGCCGCCCATGTCGCCCTCAGAGAGGCTGACCAAGCGCACTGACCAGCCCATCTTCTCGGCGTAGCGGGTGTACATGCGGGCTAGATCAGCTGCCCACAGGGCTGCTTCCTCTCCCCCAGTGCCAGCGCGGATCTCCAACATGATGTTCTTTTCGTCGTTGGGATCCCGGGGCAGCAGCAGCAGGGTAAGCTTTTCCTCCAGTTGCTCCTGACGGGCGCGCAGCTGCTCCAGCTCTGCCCTTACCATTGCCTCCAGCTCCGGGTCAGAGGCCGCCTCGCGCAAAAGCTCCTCCGTCTGCTTGAGGTCGCGAGTTAGCTTTTGCCAGTCATGGAAGGCCTGCACCGTTGCTTCCAGGGAGGAGCGGGCCTTGGCGATTCGCTGCAGCTCCGCAGGGTCTGTCGCCACCTCGGGATCCGCCAGGCGCACCGTCAGCTCCTGGAAGGTAGCTTCGACGTTTTTGAGCTGCTCGATGAGTTGAGCAGAAGCCATAGGTCTAAGTCAGCAAGAAACCCCAGCCGTCCTGAGCAAGGCAAGGGAAAGCTCTACTGGGCTTCCTTGCCACTGCTCATGCCGTACTTGCGCATGAACTTCTCCACTCGCCCTTCGGTGTCGATGATCTTTTGGGTGCCGGTGAAGAAGGGGTGGTTGCCAGACCAGACTTCAACCCTGAGCTCTGGCTTGGTGGATCCCACCGTCATGACCACCTCGCCGTTGCAGATGACTTTGGCCTCGGGGTACCACTGGGGGTGAATGCCTTTCTTGGGCATGAGAGCCTCCTCCCTGGGTGGATATAAGCCTGTAATAAATGTCTATCAACCCAATACCTACCGCCGCAATGCCGGCCCTTACCGCTTCGAGTACTGAGGAGCCTTGCGGGCTTTGCGCAAGCCGTACTTCTTGCGCTCCACAGCGCGAGGATCGCGGGTGAGGTAGCCCTCGGCCTTGAGGGGGCCGCGGTTGGAGGGATCCAGCTGGCAGAGGGCGCGGGCCACCCCGAGCTTGATGGCATCGGCCTGGCCGTGGAGGCCGCCCCCATGGGCTCGCGCCAAGATGTCGTAGGAGTTCTCCAGGCCAAGGAGCTCCAGCGGCGCCTTGACGCTGGCCAGGAACGCCGCCTGGTACTGCAAGTACTCCTCGCCAGGCCGGTCGTTGATGATGATCTTGCCCGTGCCAGGAACCAGGCGCACGCGAGCAATGGCAGTTTTGCGGCGCCCAGTTCCCCAGTAGACGGCTCGCGGGTTGCTGGCTGTCTGGGTCATGCTTGGGCTCCTGGGATCGTGTGGATGGGATAGACCTGTGGCTGCTGGGCCTGGTGGGGGTGGTGGGGGCCGGCGTACACTTTCAGCTTGGTAAATTGCCGCCGCCCTAGGCGGGTGTGGGGCAACATCCCCTTCACCGCTTTCTCAATCACCCGCTCTGGCAGGCGGGCTTGCAGTTGGGCAAAGGTCTCCACCTTCATCCCGCCAGGACGGCCCGAGTGGCGGCGGTAGAGCTTTTGGGTGCGCTTTTTGCCGGTAACCACCACTTTCTCAGCGTTGATGACGATCACGTAGTCCCCCGTATCCAGGTGGGGGGTGAAGTTGGGCTTGTGCTTGCCGCGCAAGAGGTTGGCCACCACTACCGCTAGGCGGCCAAGGCGCTGGCCAGCTGCATCAATTACGTACCAGCGCGGGGCTAAGGTGGAAGGGGTAGGAAGGGGAGTCTTGTTCATGGCAGCTAGGAGAGAGAAGGGACAAGAGAAAGAACACCTGCCGGCCAAGAAAGGGATCCCCAGAAGGGCAAGGAGGGAGGAAAGCGTTGGCCAAAGGGATCCCTAGCATAGCCCACATCCAACAGGCACAGGCCCTGTGGAGGGGCGCTGTAGCGGGTGCGCATCTGGCTCCAGTCGTTGTGTTGCCAGAGGTGGACAAATTGCTGGGGGCTGAGCTCGCCCCGGCCCACCACCTCGAGAGACCCCACCAGCAGCCGCATCATCCGGTAGAGGAAGCCGCTGGCCTGCACTTCGATGCTGATGAGATCCCCTACTCGTTGGCAGAGCACCTCCTCCACCCGCACCCACGAGTGCGGTCGATCGGATCCCCGCCGGCGGAAGGCTTCCAGGTTGTGCTCCCCCAAAAGGGAGCGCAGCGCCTCGGCCATTGGCTCCACCTGCAAAGGCCAGCGCACTTGCCAGCTAAAGGGCCGCCAGAACACATCTGGGCGCTCGCGATTGAGAATGAGGTAGCGGTAGCGGCGCCACCTGGCGGAAAAGCGGGCATGCCAGTCCTCGGCCACAGGCGCTGAAGCCAGTACCACTATATCTTCCGGTAGGCAGTCGTTGAGCACCCGTGCCCACTCCGTGGGCGGAATGCCGCAGGTGGTGTCGAAGTGAGCTACTTGGCCAGCCGCATGTACCCCGGCGTCGGTGCGCCCTGCTCCGTAGAGGGTAACGGGGTGCCCGGCCCGCGAGGCAATGGCCTCCTCTAGTACCCCTTGTACGGTGCGGTGGCCCACCTGCCGTTGCCAGCCGCGAAAGTCCCTGCCCAGGTACTGAATCTTTAGGGCAATGCGACGGCTTTGCATGAAGCCTACACCAACTCGATGACGGCCATTTCTGCCCCATCGCCCCGCCGGCGCACGGTGCGCAAGATGCGGGTGTAGCCTCCCGTTCGATCTCGGTAGCGCTCGGGCGCCTGCTCAAACAAGGAGCGCACCAGATCCTTGTCGTAGATGTAGGCCAGGGCCTGCCGCCGCGCTGCCAGGGAGCCGTCCTTGGCTAGGGTAATCATCTTCTCGGCTGTGGCCCGAACAGCTTTGGCGCGGGCTTTGGTGGTAACAATTCGCCCTTCCCGTAGCAAGGCCGTGGTCAGGGCCCGCAGCAGAGCCTTGCGTTGGTCAGCAGGCTTGTTGAGGTGAGGGGTACGACGGCGGTGGCGCATGGTAGCCTCTGCTTTTTGTCCTCGAGTTTCAGGCAGCTTGGGGTTTTGAGCCCCACCCTGGGCAGGCTAGGTTCTGCTCCTTTCGCGGGGCAGCGTCAGGCCAAAGCGATTTTTCAAAGCTTGCACCACCTCTTCGGCGGATTTCTGGCCAAAGTTTTTGATCTCCAGCAAATCTTCCTCGGTATGGAGCAGCAGATCCGCCAGGGTGTGGATCTGGGCCCGCTTGAGGCAGTTGTAGGCCCGCACCGAGAGCTGCAGCTCCTCGATGGGGATTTGGTTTTTCTGGGTGTCCTCTGCTGGCTGGGGGGCTGCTGGGGTGTCAAAGCTAACCTCCTGCAGCGGCGAGAACAGACCTACCAAAATGCGAGCTGCTTGGCTAAGCGCTTCCTGGGGAGTAAGGCTGCCGTTGGTCCAGATCTCCAGAACTAGGCGATCTTTTTCCAAAGACTGCCCCACCCGGGCTGGCTCGACGGTGTAGTTGACCTTGCGCACCGGCATGAAGACGGAGTCAATTTGGAGAAAGTCAATGGCCATGGATTTGCTGTCGGCGTAATCGACGGCGCGATAGCCCCGTCCACGGCCAATCATGAACTCCATCTCCAGGATGGCTCCCTCCGCCAGCGTGGCAATGTGGTGACGGGGGTTGATCACCTCTACGCCGCTGGGCAGCTGCAGCTTTTCAGCGGTCACTTCCCCCGGCCCCTGGGCTACTAGGCGGCCCACCTGCGGCTCAGGGGAGCTGGAGCGCAGAACCAGCTCCTTCATGTTGAGCAGGATCTCCATCACGTCTTCCCGCACCCCGGGCACGGTGGAAAACTCGTGGCTTACCCCGGCAATGCGCACGGCCGTCACTGCCGTGCCTTCGAGGTTGGAAAGCAGCACCCGGCGCAAGGCGTTGCCTACCGTGATCCCCTGACCGCGCTCCAGCGGCCCCAGGGCAAATTTGCCGTAGTAAACACCATTGGCTTCCTGATGGGATTCGAGGCACTCAGTCTGATAGGGAGCAGCACTGGCTGCTGCTTTGCTGGTTGAATGGTGGAGGGTTCGGCTGGTTGGCATCATGGCGTAGCCCTGTCTGTCTGGCTGGCTATGCGTTGGAGAAGGTAGTCCCCCTCTGGTGCTGGGGGCTAGGATTCTAAAAACAAGCTCTTGGCTTCCCTAAAAGTCGGGATCCTAGACGCGCCGCCGCTTAGGGGGCCGGCAGCCGTTGTGGGGAATGGGAGTGATGTCGCGAATGAGGGTGATTTCTAGGCCTGCCGCCTGGAGAGCTCGAATGGCTGTCTCTCGACCGGCTCCGGGACCGCTGACCATGACCTCAATCTGCCGCATGCCGTTCTCCATGGCTTGTCGCGCTGCGCTCTCTGCTGCCACCTGGGCGGCAAAGGGAGTACCCTTCTTGGCACCCTTGAATCCGGTAGAACCTGCCGAAGCCCAACACACGACGTTGCCGTTGGGATCGGTAATGGTGACGATGGTGTTGTTAAAGGTGGACTGGATGTAGGCCACGCCGTTGGGGATATTTTTCTTGACCTTGCGTCCGCGCCGTTGCTGCTGAGCCATGACCTCTGCGTCCTTGACTTTAAGGTGTACGGAGATTGGGGGAAACAGGACTTACTTCTTGGCTGGCGGTTTCTTCTTGCCAGCTACCGTTTTCCTAACTCCTTTGCGGGTGCGGGCGTTGGTGCGGGTGCGCTGGCCACGCACGGGCAACCGCAGGCGGTGGCGCCGACCTCGGTAGGTGCCGATGTCAATGAGGCGCTTGATGTTCATCGCCTCCTGACGGCGCAGATCCCCCTCCACTTGGTACTCGTTTTCCACCACAGCCCTTAGGGCGGCTATCTCCGCGTCGGTGAGGTCGCGGGTGCGGGTATCGGGGTTGATGCCCGTCTTGGCCAGAATTTGGCGGGAGCGAGTTAGCCCAATGCCGTAGATGTAGGTGAGGGCAATCTCAATTCGCTTGTCTCGGGGGATGTCAACGCCCGCAATTCGTGCCATGGTTAGGGGTACCTTTCCAACAAACTCAAGTAAACTGGCTTCCTAAAGTTGAGTTGTTGCAGTCGGGAAGCGTCTTGCCAAAGGCATGGCTTAGGCTGCACCAACTGCCCCTTGTTTCCAGCGCTGCCTCACTCCTCCGTCCCCTGCTTTTACCCTTGCCGCTGTTTGTGCTTTGGGTTGGCAGGACAAATGACCATCACCCGGCCACGGCGGCGAATGACTCGGCACTTTTCGCAGATTCGTCGGACGGAGGGCCGCACCTTCATGGCTATCCTGCCAAAACCAGCGAATATCCATTCTACGGTCACCGGGACAAGCTGTCAAAAATCGTTTGGGCTTTCTCGGTGGGTTGGCTATGCTGGTTGGGCAAAGGAGCAGAGCAGGGCTGGGGATCAAATGCGCTGGCAGTGGCTGGTTGTGGTGGGCGGCCTGCTAGGTCTGGGATCCACGGTTTGGGCCCAGGAGATGCCGGTGGCCTCTCAAGACGCTGCCAGCCCCCTGAGGGCGGAGAAGTTATTACCACTCCCCAGCTCGGCGGATCGCATTGACGGCGTGCCGGAGCGGGGGTGGCTGGCGGTGGGGCTGCTGGAAGCCCAGGCGGTAATGCTGCTGGAGGGGTCGAGCGGGGATCCCCTGTGGCAAGTGGCGGTGGGCTTTGCCCCCAGCGTGGTGCGGGTGGATGCGGCCCGGCAAGTGGTCTATGCCTCTGGCCTCGAGGCTCCTGGGGTGGTGGCCCTCGATCTGCTCACGGGGGATTTGCTCTGGACTTATGGGCTGCCGGCAGGAGTCTTGGATATGGCTGTAGATCCTGCCAGGGGACGGGTTTTTGCCTCCCTGCCCGCCGCCCAAAGCTTGGCGGTGATCCATTGGGGGGAAGCGGATCAGCCCCAGGCTCGCCACTTGCCGCTGCCCGGCCCTCCTTTGGCTTTGGCCTATGACGTCCGGCAGGGAGTGGTATTTGTGGGGCTGGGTGGTGGGGATCCCCTCAGTGTGCTGGTGGTCAACCCCGACAATGGCGAGCTGCTGGCCCGCTGGCGCGGCGGCCATACTCCAGAGGCGATGGCTCTGGATGCCCAGCGGCAACGCCTGGTGGTGCTCAACTCGGGTAGCCAAGAGCTGACCGTGCTGGATCTGAGCCGCAGCGGCAAGCTCCTGCAGCGAGTTGGCCTAGATTGGCGGCCGACGCGGCTGGCCCTTTCCCCCGATGGGCGCTGGGCCTACGTGAGTGCCCGCAGCAGCGACCGCCTGCAAATTGTGGATCTAGAGGCGGGGCGACTGGTTACCTCCCTACGGCTGGAGGGACAGCCGACAGGCTTGGCGATGCTGGGCGATGGGGATCTGTGGGTGGTGGCGGCAGGGATCCCAGCTCTGCACCGTCTAGAAGCTCAAGTGGGCAAGAGCAAGACGGAGGCCCGCCAGGAGGAGCTTCCCTCTGCAGGCCAGCGCGGTGTGGTGACGGGACGGGTGCTGGATATTGCCGGCCAGCCTGTCCAGACTGGGGTTGTCCGCCTTGCTGCCACCGCCACCCAACCCCAACAGACAGTTCCCATTGCCGCCGACGGCACCTATGTCTTGCCAGAGCTGCCGGCGGGGCTGTACCTGGTGGATGTGGAGGTGCCGGGGTTTCCCCCCACTAGCACCCAGGTGGAGGTGCGGGCTGGTTTTGTGTCCACCCAAAACATTCGCCTGCCGCCAGGGCAGCCGGCCCACCAGCCGGAGGGCATTGGCCTGTTGCCGGATGAGCCGGTTTACTCGGATGAGCTGGCCCGGCACCTCAGCGTTGCCCTTCAGGAGCTGCAGCCGCAGCGGCCCGTGATCCTCCTAAAGGGACCGCTAGGGCCAGATCCCCGCTTTGAGCCGCTCCTGCCACTTGTCCAGGGCCTAACCTTGTTGGATCGGGATGAGCGCTACACCGCCGACTTGGCCAAGCTGAAGGCCATCGGCGACGCCCTCGGCTTGCGCTACATTCTCCTAACCCACCTGCAAATCTCGCGGGATTACAACCGACAGGGCAGCCCGCTGCTGAATATGGCCCTGCGCTTGCTGGCGCCGGCAATCCCGCTGGAGATCCCCAACTTTACCCCCAACCAGCTGCGCAGCCGTGGTGTGGTGGTGGTGGTGGACTTGCAGAAGGATCGGCCAGGGGATCGGGCTCGGTACTACGAGGCCTATGGGCGGGATGACGTGGGCGGGGAGCCGCTGTTTGAAGATGCGGCGGCGGGCCTGTTTCGGCTGCAGGTGCGCAACATGGTGCCTCTCTTTATCCAGCAATGGCAGGCCAATAACCCCTTTGCTGGGTAAACTACCCCACGGCTAAATCTGGGGGCTGCCGCGCCGCCTCCTTCAGTGAGGAGCTTGCCTGTGGAGAACCCCCTGCAATTGGCGGACGTCGTCATGGCTGTTCTCGTTTTCCTTTTCTCGCTGCAGCGCAGGATTGGCCGGGGCGGCCTGGCGCTTGGCAGTTGGCTAGCCCTGGCTGCGGAGGTCTCGGCCCAGGCTCTGGCCACCCCCCCTCTCCCTCTGACGGCGTTGTTTCCCCACCGGGATCAGGCGGAATCCCAGGCGCGTCTGGTGGGGCAGGTGAGCAACAGCCTGGGGCAGCCGGTGGCCGGGGCGCAGGTGCACTTAGAGGGCTTGGAGAACCTCGCTCAGCCCATCCAAACGGACGAGCAGGGCGCCTTCGAGCTCAACCAAGCCCCGGCTGGGCGCCGGCTGCTGACGGTGTGGCACCCCGATTACGAAAAGGCAGAGCAGGAGATCCTGCTGCAGGCAGGCCTGACCACCCCTGTGGAGGTGGTTTTGCAGGTGCCCCTCCGGCCCCAGCCGCGGCGTCGCCTTGGCATTTTGGGGGTGGGAGGGCTGGACCATACCCGGCTTTTGAGCCAGCGCCTGGCCATAGAGGTGGTGCGCCTGGGCCTAATCCCCAACACCGAGAAGGTGGTGCCCCTGGACAACCGCCGCCTGCAGCCGATCCTGCGCCAGGTGGGCTGGCCCATCTACGAGCTGTTTGAGTGGGATCGCCGCAAGCCAGAAGCGGTGAGCCGGTTTTTCGACTACCTAGGCCTGGAGGCCATTGTCATCGCCCGCGTCGATGTCCTCACCCGCCCGACTTCGCCCACTGAGGTAAGCCTGCGCTCCCGCAGCCGCCTGGAGCTGTGGAGATTTGACGAGCAGGGCAACCTCGTGGCGGAGGTTCTGGCGGAGGCCAGCCGCAACCAGGTGGAACGGGGCAACCTCAACGCCGACGACCTGGCCCAGCTCTACCAAATCCAGGTCACGCGAATGGCCGCCGAAATTGGATCCCGCTGGAAAAAGAACCACCCGCTGGCCTCTTACCTAGAGCTGACCCCAGGCGAGGCCCCAGTGCCACCTTCGCGCCTGGATACGGCCGTGGAGCTGGTCATTCCCCCCTCCTAGGGGCTTTAACTGGGGGCTGGCCTAGCAACGGCGGCAGGTTAAAGTAGCACTGAGGATCCCTACTGACGTCTCCTGCCCATGGCTTCACCCCACCAACCCGCAAGGCCGGAAGGGGATAAGCCCCTCCTTGCTGCCTCTGACCCTGAAGGGGTAGCCACTGGCAACTTGCCCCCAGAGGCAGCAACTGCCGCTCTGGCTGCAATTGGGTCCGCAGGAGAGCGCCGCTGGCTGCTGGGGGGAGCGCTTGGGA
>NZ_JANSJL010000024.1:20959-37900 GCF_047502745.1 Synechococcus sp. F70.1 | reverse complement strand
GCTGCAATTGGGTCCGCAGGAGAGCGCCGCTGGCTGCTGGGGGGAGCGCTTGGGATCTTTCTGATGAGCCTGGGGCTGCGCCTATGGCGACTGGCCGAGTTGCCGGCGCCGGTGTTCGACGAGGTGTATTTCCCTCAGTTTGCCCAAAATTACCTCGACGGGAAGCCCTTCTACGACGTACATCCGCCCCTGGGGAAGTACTTCATCGCTCTCAGCATCCAACTCTTTGGCCGCAACGAGTGGGGCTTTCGCCTAGCTACCGCCTTGTGTGGGTCCTTGATTCCGCTTTTGCTGGCTGGCTTGGCCTATCGCCTTACCTACCACGTGGGCTTTGCCCTCTTGAGCGGGGCTCTGCTGCTCACGGACGGGGTGTTTCTGGTGGAGTCCCGCTTTGGCCTGATTAACGTGTACCTGGTTGCCTTTGGCCTGGCGGCCTTGATTTTGCTCCTAAGCGGGCTGGAACGCCGCGGTTGGCAGCGGACTCTTCACCTCACCGGCTCCGGCATCCTCCTGGGGGCGGCGGCTTCTGTAAAGTGGAATGGCCTCTGGTTTGCTTTCATGTTTGCCCTCCTGGGGATCCTGGTCTGGGGGGTGGTCTGGCTGCGCCCGCAGTGGCTCCCAAGGCTAGGGATCTTGAGCCAGATCCGCCACCTGCGCTGGTGGCACTATGCCTTTTGCTTTGGCCTTGCGCCGCTGGCCTTTTATGCCCTTCAGTGGATCCCACACCTGCAGCTCAACCCGCAGCAGGGGCTGACGCTGGATTGGAGCTGGACTGGGATCCAGAACTACTTTCGCTCTCTAGTGCTCATCAATCAGGCGGTTTACAGCGGGCACCTGCATGCTGATCTTGTGGTCGATGAAAACACCCCCGTTCACCCCTATTGCTCCACCAGCTTGCGCTCCCTGGTGGCCTGGTTCCCAGCGCTACGACCTTGGCTGACCACCCCCTTGGCCTCGGCGGGGGCCTGGTCTTGGCCAATTATGGGCCGCCCGGTGGGCTACTACTTCAGCAGCCAGGGCAACCTGTGGCGAGCAGTCCATGGCCTGGGCAATCCCTGGCTGTGGTGGCTGGGGACAGGCTCGATCCTGGTGCTGGTCTGGCGCGGGATCCGCCGCTTCCACGGCCTGGAAGCCTTTATCTTAATTGGCTACGCGGCCAACTACCTGCCCTGGTTCCTCGTCAGCCGCTGCGTCTTCATCTACCACTACATGAGTGCTCTGGCATTCAGCACCCTGGCCCTGGCCTGGCTGGTGCTGCTGGGCTGGCGGCACTACCGTCGCTTCTGGCGGCGGGTGAGCTGGATGGCGGTGAGCTTGGTTTTGGCGTCTTTTCTCTTCTTCTTCCCTGTTTGGTTTGGCCTTCCCCTCAGGCCAGACCAGTTTTATGCGCGCATGTGGTTCCGCCCCACCCCGACACCGCTCTTCTGCTTTAGCCCCCAGGCCTGCGAGCGAGCACCCCTACGCCTGCCGCCTGTTCCTGGCTTGAACTGGATTTGAGGGGGGCATGGTAAGCTTTGGGCAGTTTGTCTAGGAGAAGCTGGGCTTCCTTGCCGGAAGGCGGGGTGTAGTTTGTTAAGCGCTTGTGGTGGAGGTAGTGGTAACCTATGGCTCGATCCTGCCCGCGTCCTGCCAACTCTCCCCGCCGTTACCCTGGCCAGCCGGTTCCTGTCGGCGTCATCGGGGTCGGCAACATGGGCCAGCACCATGCTCGCGTCTTTAGCCTGATGAAGGACGTGCAAGTGGTGGGCGTGGCCGACATCAACGTGGAGCGGGGCCTGGATGTAGCCAGCCGCTATCGAGTCCACTTCTACGAAGACTACCGGGAGCTGCTGCCCCACGTGGCCGCCGTGGCCATCGCTGTTCCCACCGTTCTTCACCACGAGGTGGGTATGGCCTGCCTGGAGGCGGGGGTACACGTGCTCATTGAAAAGCCCATTGCCGCCAGTATTGCCGAGGCAGAATCCCTGGTCAACCGCGCCGCCGACTGCAATTGTATTCTGCAGGTGGGACACATCGAGCGCTTTAGCCCCGTCTTTCAAAGGCTGGGGCAAGTTTTGCAGCGCGAAGAGCCGCTGGCTTTTGAGGCCCACCGACTCAGCCCCTATTCCGACCGGGCCAGCGACGTGTCGGTGGTGTTTGACCTGATGATCCACGACATCGACCTGTTGCTGGAGCTGATCCCTTCCCCTGTAACCCAGATTACTGCCAGCGGCAACCGCGCCTCCAACTTAGGCTATCTCGACTACGTCACAGCCACCCTCACCTTTGCCAACGGCGCCATCGCCACCCTCACCGCCAGCAAGGTTACCCACCGCAAGGTGCGCACCATCGCCGTCCACTGCAAAAATGCCCTCGTGGAAGCCGATTTTCTCCACAACGAGATCTCGATTTACCGCCAGGGAGGCAGCAGTAGCCACGAGTACGGCCAAGTGCCTTACCCGCGGGAGGGCCTTATCGAGAAGGTTTATATCGAACCTATTGATAAGCTGCATGCCGAGCTAGAGCATTTCATCAACTGTGTGCGGGGCGGCAGCCAGCCTTCGGTGGGCGGGGAGCAGGCCCTAAAGGCCCTAAAGCTGGCCTCAGAGGTGGAGCGGATTGCTCTAGATGGCTGTGCCTGGCGCGAAGCCAAGCCTCGCTGCAGTTTCTTGCCGTAGCTCCCTAGGGGAGGAGAGCCAAAGCCTTGGTAGGAAAAAATCTAGCTTTGGCAATAGGCGGCGTGGCAACAGGGATCTTGGCCGGCCTTTTGGGTATCGGCGGCGGCACGATCCTGGTGCCCTTGCAGGTCAGCTTGGGGATCCCGCCGCTGCAGGCGGTTGCCACGAGCAACTTTTCCATGCTCCTCACCTCCCTAGCAGGCAGCTTCCAAAACTGGCGCAGGGGAATGCTGGATCCCAAGCGGGTAATTCTGCTGGGGATCCCGGCTCTGTTCACAGCCCAAGGGGGGGCAATCCTTGCCAGTCACCTGCCCGGCTATCTGTTACTAGCGGCCTTTGGGGTGCTGTTGCTAGCGAACATTTACCTGGTGGAGCTGGGCAAAACCGCGGTCGCCCACGCCCAAGGGTTGGGGAGGCCAGGTGCTGCGGCCGGCAGGACGAAGTCCCCCGATGCAGGGAAACTCGGCAACCGCTCTGCTATTAGGATCCCGATGCCTCCCTGGCTGGCCCGCATCCTGACCGGGGGCGCTGCCGGCTTGTTGGCGGGGCTTTTCGGCATTGGCGGTGGCATTATCCTGGTACCGCTGCAGATCCTGCTGTTGGGGGAAGCCCTCAAGGTGGCCATCCAAACCAGCTTGGGAGTGATTGGGATTACAGCCGCTGCTGCCACCTTCGGCCATGCTGGCCTGGGCGATTGGATGGCGAACGCCCTTGGCTTTGGGGAGGGCACCCTCCGCCAGAACGTGCTCTGGATTCCCGGCCTCATCTTGGGGATGGGGGGATTAGCCGGCGTTCAGGTCAGCACCCGCCTCTTGCCCAGATTGCCCGAGGCAGTGGTCAGGCTACTGTTGCGCAGCTTTCTGGCCCTGGTTTCTCTCTACGTTTTTTGGCAGGCCTGGCAAAGCTACAAATAAATCAGGTTGCCTTGGCCAAGCAGATCCCTGTAGTTCTGCTTGCTGAGGTCATGGACAGGGTAGCTGCCAAAAAGTTTGAGGATCTCGGCAATGGCCTCCAAGGCCGCAATGACCTCATCAGGCAGATAGGGTTGGCCGACCGGGTTTTCCAGATCGACAAAGAAGACGTAGGTTCCCGCCGATTTCTTGGTGGGGCGGGACTCGATGCGCGACATGTTCAGGCCCCGCTCGGCAAAAACTTGCAGCGGCTTCAGCAGCGCTCCTGGCACATTGTGGGGCAGGCTAAAGGCCAGGGAAGTGTGGGATCCCCCCGGTGAAGATCCGCAGCGGCCCACCACCCAAAAGCGGGTGGAATTGTCCGGGTGGTCGTTGATTGGGCAGGCCAAGACCGGCAGTTGGTAAAGCTCTGCAGCCCGCTCTGAGGCAATGACAGCAGCTTTGGGCTGGCTTTGCAGCCGCTCCAGTTCTTCGGTGGTGGAGCGGGTTGGGATCAAGGTGGCCTGCGGCAGGTGGGATCGCAACCAAGCCTGACATTGGGCCAAAGCTTGCGGGTGGGAATAGACCTGCTCAATCTGCTCTAGCCGGGAGGCACAGCTGATGAGGGCATGGCGAATTGGCAGGATGAGCGCCTGGCGAATGCTTAGCCCTTCCAGTTGCCAGAGGGCATCTAGGGTCATCGAGACGCCGCCCTCGACGGAGTTTTCTACCGGCACCACTGCCCAGGCCTGCTCGCCGGCAGCCACCGCTTCCAAGCAGGCGCTAATGGTGGGGTAGGGCACCAAGGGGTGGGATCCCTGGCTGTGGAGGTGGGGCTGCTCGGGACAGGCCAGCAGGGCAGCCAACTCCGTATAGGTTCCGGCAGGGCCTAGAAAAGCCACTGGCGCAGACGAGACGATGGAGTCCATCCCTTCAGCTTTCTTGTTCAGGATTGCTGTGGGCTAGCTCTAACTCTACCGTCTTGGCGTTGCGCAGCCGCAGGGGACAGTCAGGTTCTGGACAGAGAGGATTGGCCGCCACCCGCTCCATGGCCTTGGTCACTTCCAGGCGAATTTGCCTCTGCAACTCCTGATCCGCCTGGATAGCCTCTAGGGTGTATATAGAGCCTTCAAAACTAGTAGTGTAGCGGGGCTGGAGGTTGTTGAGGGCCAGCGCAGCGGCATCGTGACAGAATCTTTCGCACAAGCAGTAGCGCTGCTGGCTTTCCATGAGCAGCAGCTCGTTCACCATCTCCAGAACAGCCCGCTCCATCTGATTTTCCAACTTCTTCAGAGGTTTGCGTGCTTCCATGGGCGGGATCCCCTCGCCGTTGTTTTCGTTGTCTTAAAAGTCTTATAAAGGCTTAAGAAAGTCTTATAAAGGCTTAAGGCCGCTGCCAACCTCTCTGGAAAAGTTGCCGCTCTTTGGCTGGGAAATAACTTCTCCCGCTTTCCTTCCTTCACATAGAGATGGGACTCGGGACTTGTGTTCCCAGTTTCGGGAGCGCTTGCACCTAACGTACCCGAAAGCAACGCGGTTATCAACTTGCGTCTCAAAGGGTCTGGGGGGAAGAACTAGTCGCCCGGCCAGGGAAGTCCGACCCTAGATTCCCGGGTCAGCCTCCTGCTGCAACCCTGCCTTAGAGCCTTGCAAGAAGCCGGCCATACTAAGCCTCCCCTTCCGGCGGCTGGGAGTGTCACTCTATCTCTAGGGGACTGGCGTCTCCTGCGCTACAGCCCCCAACCCGTCGTCCTAGACTGCTACTGGAGGATTGCTATGACCACACGGGTAGCCATCAATGGATTTGGTCGCATTGGCCGCTCGTTTTTGCGAGCGCTGCTCTCCCAGCCAGAGCGGGGGCTGGAGGTGGTAGCGGTTAACGACCTAACCGAGCCGGAAAATCTGGCTTACCTACTCCAATTTGACTCTGCCTACGGCCGCCTGCCCCAGACGGTGAGCGTTGCCGATGGCCACCTGCACGTCGGCAGCCACAAGATCCGAGTTCTGGCAGAACGGGATCCGGCGCAACTGCCCTGGAAAGATCTGGGCGTCGAACTGGTCATAGAGTCCACTGGCCTGTTTACCAAGCGGGAGGGAGCAGCCAAGCACCTGGAGGCTGGCGCCAAAAAGGTGATCATCTCTGCTCCTGCCAAGGGTGCCGACCTAACAGTGGTGATAGGGGTCAACGACGACCAGTACGACCCCGAGCGGCATCACATTGTCTCCAACGCCTCCTGTACCACCAACTGTCTGGCGCCGCTGGCCAAGGTCTTGCTGGATCGCTTTGGCATCGAGACGGGCTTTCTCACCACGTGCCATGCCTACACCGCCACCCAGGCCATTGTGGATCGCCCGGATCCCAAGGACTATCGCCGGGGCCGCTCGGCGGCGGTGTCGATTGTGCCTTCCACAACAGGGGCAGCTACGGCAGTTGCCGAGGTCTTGCCTGCCCTGAAAGGGAAGATGGACGGCCTGGCACTGCGGGTGCCCACCCTAACCGGCTCGATCGTGGACTTTGTGGTGCGCACTGAGCGGCCCATTACCAAAGAGGCGGTTAACCAAGCTTTTGTCGAGGCTGCGGAGGGGCCGATGCGCGGGATCCTGGCCATTGCCCCGCCGCACATTGTCTCGGCAGATATCATCGGCGATCCCCACTCTTCAATTGTGGATCTGGAGTCGACGATGACGCTAGGGGATCGCACCGTGAAGGTGCTCTCCTGGTACGACAACGAATACGGCTACGCCTCGCGGCTGGTGGATCTGGCAGCCAAAATGGCGGCTGCACTGTAGAGCTTTAGTCCCAGCCTAGGTCGGTGCGCTCGAGCCAGGAGCTATCCAGGGCAGCCAGCGCCTCGGCTGCGGCTATGCCGGTTTCCGGGTGGCGCCAGTGGGGATCGATTTCGCACAGGGGGGCCAGGACGAAGGGGCGCTCCATCATGCGAGGGTGGGGCAGGGTCAGGGCGGGGCTGTTGAGAATCCAATTGCCCATGGCCAGCAGATCCAAGTCCAGCGTTCTGGCCTCCCAGTGTATGCGCCGCACCCGCCCTGCTTCCTGCTCGATGGCCAGCAGCGCCCTGAGCAACTCTAGGGGGGATTGGTAAGGCGGAAAGGGATCCAGGGCCACCACGGCATTGAGGTAGTCGGGCTGGCCCGGCGGCCCTCCTTGGGCGGGGCTGCGGTAGAGGCTGGAGCGGGCCACCACCTCTCCCAGACGCGGCAACTTCTGCATGGCCGTGCGCAACTGCTGCAGCGGATCCCCGAGGTTGCTCCCCAGAGCTATGTAGGCCAGGTCAGGCTTCATGGAGGGGTGGAGCGACGGCAGACGATCTCCACGTACACATCGTCAAACAGCCCTGGCAGGGGGGCTTGCGGCTTGTGCACCCGCACCGTCAGGGCTTCCACCTGGGGATAGCTCTGCCACAGCCGCTCGGCAATCCGGTCTGCCAACGTCTCAATCAACCGGTAGCGCTGCTGGGTCACCTCTTCTCGCACTGCCTCGTACACCTGGGCGTAGTCCACGGTGTGGGCCAAGTCATCCTCTTGGGGAACCAAGGCAAGCTGCAGCTCCACATCCACCACAAAGCGCGCCCCCAACAGGGCCTCCTCAGGACGATAGCCGTGGTGGGCATGGAAGCTAAGACCCCGCAGCACCAGCCTAGTTTGGCTCACAGTGCAGCCCTTCCCAAGCCGCTAGAGCGGAGACATGGGCGGGGACGTTGTGCGCCCGCACCAGGGTAGCGCCCCGGCTGGCGGCAAAGAGGTGCACGGCTACGCTGGCGCTATCCCGCTCTTTGGGCACAGCAATGCCGGAAAGCTGGCCGACAAAACTTTTGCGCGAGGCTCCCACCAAAACGGGGTAGCCATAGGCCACTAGCCGCGGCAGGGCTCTGAGGAGGGCAATGTTCTGCTCAGCGGTTTTGGCAAAGCCCAGGCCAGGATCCAAAATGACACTGGGCACACCGGCTGCCAGAGCCCGCTCCGCTTGGTCCTTGAGAAAACCAAAAACTTCTCCCTCAAGGTCGTCGTAGTCGGTGAGCTGCTGCATGGTGCGCGGCTCTCCCCGCATGTGCATGATGACCGCTGGCACCCCCTTCTCGGCACACACCTGCATCATCTGTGGATCCCGCAGCCCGGTGACATCGTTGATGATGTGTGCCCCCGCTGCCAGAGCAGCAGCAGCCACCTCTGTTCGCCGTGTATCGACGCTGAGGAGAATTCCGGATCCTTCTAGAGCCCGAATTACAGGCAAAACCCGGTCGCACTCCACCTCTACCGGCACCGGCTCCGCCCCCGGCCGGGTAGACTCGCCGCCGATATCCACAATCAGAGCTCCCGCTGCTGCCATGGCCTTAGCCGCTTGCACGGCTGCCTCCACGGATCCCCACTGGCCGCCGTCGCTGAAGCTATCGGGGGTTACATTGAGTACCCCCATCACCGCCACTCCCCGCCAAGAAAGACGGTACCCCTCCTCTGTCCGTTCCGCTCTAGGCAGGGGACGCCGGGAGATCAAGCTAGTAACGCCCATAACTCTTGTAAGCTACTTCGCTGTCAGAGCGGCTGCCCAAGAGGGAGGAAGTGCGAGCCTAGCTGAATTCCCTTGCTCTGTTGGGACGCAGACTGCTTGGAGTGGCACGGCATCTGGGTGTATCCGTCCTAGTAGGGGGATTGAGGGGAGACATCACCTGAGGTTGACAAGGAGGGATCCCCTGCCAGCCAAAGGGTAGCTTCAGCAGAGGAATCCCTCCCGCTTGAGCTAGAACATAATGTCGTCTTCCGAACGACCCCAGATGCACCAGATGATGGAAGCAAAAATTGCCAGGTAAACCCAGGCCATTGGCCCGTATTGCAGCAGGTCCATCAATGCGTCCCTTAAAGCAATTGTTTATCTAGTCCAATTATTGTGATGTTTCGTTACAGCGTCAACGGCTTTCTCAGGAAAGGGCCCCTAGACATGGAAGCGGAAGAGCATTACATCTCCTTCCTGAACCACGTAGTCTCTGCCCTCGCTGCGCACCAAGCCCTTTTCTCGGGCAGCACTCAGGGATCCCGCTGCCACTAGATCCTCATACGCTATCGTTTCCGCCCGGATAAAGCCCCGCTCAAAATCCGAGTGAATGACCCCCGCCGCCTGGGGAGCAGTGGCACCGGCAGGGATTGTCCAGGCGCGGGTTTCTTTGGGACCAGAGGTAAAGTAGGTGCGCAGGCCCAACAGCTCGTAGGTGGCGCGGATCAAGGATTTCAGCCCCCCTTCTTTCACCCCCAGCGACTCTAGATAAGCCTGTCGCTCTTCAGGCGGCAACTCCACCAATTCCGCCTCCACCTGGGCCGAGACCACCACCACACGCGCCTCCTCTGCCTGGGCCACTTGCCGCACCTGCTCTACCCAGTCGTTGCCAGTGGCTAGCTCCGTTTCTGCCACGTTGGCGGCGTAGATCACCTTCTTGCGGGTGAGCAGCCCCAGCCCTTTGATGGCGACCTCCTCCTCTGCGCTAAGGGGCACCAGGCGAGCCGGCTTGCCCTCGTCCAGAGCAGCCTGCAGCTTCTCCAGGGCCTGCAGCTCTACTTGAGCCGTTTTGTCGGATTTGGCCTGCTTGCGCACCCGTTCCAAGCGTCGCTCAATCTGGGCCAGATCGGCCAGGGCCAGCTCTAGGTTAATCACCCCTATGTCTCGCACGGGATCCACCGAGCCAGCCACGTGGACAATGTTCTCGTCTTTAAAGCAGCGCACCACATGCACGATGGCGTCCACCTGGCGGATGTGGGAGAGAAATTGGTTGCCCAAGCCCTCCCCCTTGCTGGCACCAGCCACCAGCCCGGCAATATCGACAAACTCGATTTGGGCGGGGACAATGGCCGCCGAGCCACTGATCTTAGCCAGCACCTCCAGGCGCTCGTCTGGCACGGCCACCCGTCCGATGTTGGGCTCGATGGTACAGAAAGGAAAGTTGGCCGCCTCCGCTTTGGCATTTTCGCAGAGAGCGTTGAATAGAGTCGATTTGCCCACATTGGGCAGGCCGACAATTCCAGCTCTAAGCATTGAGAGTGGGAGGGAAAAAGTCCGTTGCGAAGCTTTACTTTGACGTTAGCATTTGTCGCCTCCAGCTAGTGCGCCTACCCAGAGGGCAGCTCCGCGGCAAGCTGGGCAAGGTTCCTCAGACCCGTTCCAAAAAGACCACTCCCTCTACATGGCCTGTTTGGGGAAAGAAGTCAGCAGCTCGCCATTGGGTTAGGCGGTAGGATCCCTCGGCCATGAGGATTTGCAGGTCGCGCGCCAAGGTGGCAGGATGACAGCTAATGTAAACGATCTGCCGGGGCCGTTGCTGCTTTAGGATCTCAAGCACCTGCCGCTCGCAGCCCCGCCGCGGCGGATCCAACACCACAACATCGGCAGGAGGCAGAGTCGGCAAAACCGCTTCTACTGCGCCCTGGAAAAACTGGGCCGAAGTGATGCCGTTGAACTGAGCATTGTAGCGGGCCTGGGCCACCGCCGCGGGCAGGACTTCCACTCCCATCGCCCGTTTGGCCCGCTGGGCCAAGAGCAGGGTTAGGGTGCCGATGCCACAGTAGGCATCTAGAACGGTCTCCTCGCCGCGCAGATGGAGCTGATCCACTATCCAGGTAAAAAAGGCCTCCGCCTGCTCTGTGTTGACCTGGAAGAAGGAGGTGCTATCAATCCAAAAGGAAAGACCGGCCAGTTCTTCCCGCAGGGATCCCCGTCCAGCAATGACCTCCGTTTGCTGGCCAAAGATGACGTTGGTGCGGGCTGGGTTGAGGTTGAGGCAGACCCCCACCAAGTCGGGGTAGCGCTGCATCCAGCGTTTGGCCCACCTTTCCAGGTGAGGTAGGTCGCGGCTGCAACTCACTAGAGTGAGAAGCACCTCGCGGGTGCGGCGGCCAATGCGCAGGCCCAGATGGCGCAACTGGCCTTGGTGGCGGCTTTCGTCGTACACACTCCAGCCGGTTTCCTGCAGATCCCGCTTGATTTCCCTCAGGAACACATCCAGTCGCTCGTCCTGGACAGGGCACTGGTTGAGGTTTACCAAGCGGTGGCTGCCCCGTCGGTAGTAGCCCATGCGCAGCGGCTGGCCCTCTGCTTTGGCAATGGGGTAGGTGACCTTGTTGCGGTAGCGCAGCGGCTGCGGGGATCCCAAAATGGGGACGGGCTCCGGCAAGGAAAGGCCGCCAATCCGCTCTAGCGCGTTGCGGAGAATTTGCTGCTTGGTGGCCAACTGCTGCTCGTAGCTGACGTGCTGCCACTGGCAGCCACCGCACTTGTCGGCAACAATGCAGGCTGGACGCACTCGGTGCGGCGAGGGAGTAACGAGCGAACGAATTCGCCCGACCAGGTAGTTGCGCTTGATCTCGAGAACCTGGGCCACCACCCGATCCCCGGGCACGCCTTGGGCTACAAACACCACCCGCCCCCGCCCGTAGCCAAGCGTGTGGGCAATGCCATCTCCTTCGGGAGTTAGGTCTGTGATCTCCAGGGAGAGGAGATCCCCTGGCTTGATGGGATCAGGGGCCAGCAAGGGGATTGACTGCTCCATGGAAGAAGGTGGGGCACTCCAGATACCACTGAACTTTTTCGGAAATGGGTTAGCAACAGCTTTTTACTCCCCTTCTGGAGAGGCAGGCTCTCACCTCCCATCCCCTCTCTCCGAGGAAAAGGGGAGATTTGATGAGGGGGGATGTGAGTCAATCGTGGGTGAGACAATCCAATCGATACGCAAGAAAATCTGGCAACCGAGACAGAATAAACAGAGTAATCCCAGAAAACGCAAGGACGAAACTCTATTGTGGCATTGGCTGGGACACCTGGCTTGGGAAGGGATCCGCTGGAACCCTATTTTGCTTGCCGCGGAGCGGATCGAGGCTGGATCCCCAAACGGCCCCCAAAAGCAAGGTCATCAACAGGTGAAGGCGGCCATCCAAGATCACCACGTCCACTATCCCGGCAGCAAAAAACGCTGTTAGGGCCAGCACCATGCCCAGAAGGAGCCCGTCCTGGGAACAACGCCAGGCTCGCCAGCCCCGCGCCAAGATCCAGCCCCACAAGGCCAGATAGCCCAGCAGCAGAGGGATCCCGCCTTCCGCCGCCAAGTGCAAGTACAAGTTGTGGCAGTGGCCCAGGAGCTCGGGCGGGTCCTGGGCATTGTAGAGCTCGGGAAAGCTCTGCCAGCCCCAGCCGGTCAGGGGCCGCTCCCGCACCATCTGCAGGGCAAAGCGCCAGGCATCGAGGCGGTTGGCGGTTGAGCTAAAGTGGGGGGCCTGGGGATCCCAGGTGTCCGCCAGACGGCTCCAAATCAACGAAGGCACAACTGCCCGCCAGCCGGGCCAATCCAAAGCCGCCGCCAAGCTGGCTAGCCCCAGGCCGGCCAAGAGGGCGATCCCCCACCAACAGCGCCGCAGCACCAACCCAATGAGTAGAGCCAATCCCCCTGCCCCCCAGCCGCTGCGGGAGGCTGTCAGCAGCAATAGCAGAGATCCCAGCCCCAGCATCGCCACTAGCCCTGCTCGGGTGAGGCGGGATCGAGTTACCCCCCACAGCCCTGCCGCCAAGCACAGGTGGATCACTAGGTAAATGGCCAGGAGGTTGGGGGAGGTAAAGGCCGCTGCCGGTCGCTCCCCGCCAGCCACTCCCGTAATCCAGAGCGGCCCCAAGAAGAGATGGCCCTGCCACCCCCACAGGACCTCTCCCCAGCCCAACAGCAGCATCAGCCCACTGCCCAGCACCAACACCTGCGCTAGGCGCCGGCGACTTTCAGGATCGGCCAGCGCTGCCCCAAAGGCCGGCAGCATCAGCAGAAAGGGCCAGTAGTTAAACATCCCCGGCAAGCTCAGCCGCCAGTCCTCCCCCAGCAGCGCCGTTGCCACTGCCGCCGCGCTCAGCAGGCCCGCCAAGCCCAACAGGGGATCCCGCCGGATCTGCTCCCAGCAGCGGCCATAGCTCTGCACCGTCCCCACCACCGCCAGCAACAGACTAGGGGCCAGGTTCACCGGGATCAGCGCCGCCGACCCCAACAGCCAGCCCTGAGGCTGCGAAGGCCGGGGATCCGGCAACAGGTCTTTAGAGGCAACTGAGGCAGAGAAATTACTCATCGTCGATGGGGATCCCCGCTCGTACCCGCCCCTGGCCAAAGTAGCGGCCAAACTGCAGCTCGTAGACCTCGTCTTCGTCTTGGGTTTCCACCCACAGCTCGGAGCGGGCATAGCCCACGCACAGCAGCCCGTAGCCCTGCTCCTTCAGCTCCCGCGAGATCCCCATTGCCTCCGGCTGGTAGAGGGATCCCCGCCGGATCCGCACCGCACAGGTGGTGCAGGCACCGTTGCGACAGGCAAAGGGAAGCTGGATCCCTTGGGCTTCGGCAGCCTCCAGGATATATTGGTCGGCGGGCACCTGGATGAGATAGTGGGCGTCTTTCTGGCGGTCGTGGATGTGAACCGGGTAGGAACGCATGGAGGAGCAAGATGAGGAGACTTCTCCATGATCCCACAAGACTTGAGGGGAGTTGGGCTACTTTCCAGCTCCGTAGGATAAGCTGAAGGCAGGGCGCCCAGGAGAGCAGCCTATGCTAGAAACCCCTAATTCCCCCCTGCCCTCAGAGGAAAAACTGCCAGCCACCTTCTCGGCTGAAGTTTTTCACAAGCTCCTCGAGAGCAATACGGAAACTCGCCCCTGGGGCAGCTTTACGGTGCTGGACGAGGGCCCTGGCTACAAAATCAAGCGGATTGTGGTGCTGCCCAAGCGTCGTCTTAGCTTGCAGATGCACTACCACCGCAGCGAACACTGGATCGTCGTTGCCGGCACCGCCAAAGTAACCTGCGGCAACGAAGAGCGGCTGATCACCACCAACCAGTCTACCTACGTGCCCCCCTGCACCAAGCACCGCCTGGAAAACCCCGGTGTCATCCCGTTGGTGATCATCGAGGTGCAAAACGGCCAGTACCTGGGCGAAGACGACATTGTCCGCTTCAGCGACGACTACGCCCGTGCTACCGGTGAGCAAGCGACTGCCTCCTGAGCAGGCCCCCTAGAAAGGGGAAAAGGCCATCAACAGCAGGGCACCAAGCAAGCCCAGTGCCACCTGCACCGCCTGCCCAAAAGGAGGGTGGCTGGTCACCACTTCGCCATAGCGGCTCTGGAAGCGGGACAGATCCAGATAGGGAACCACCCGACCACTGTTCCCTCTTTGCCGATCAGCCCTGCGGCCTGCCTGGCCCCAAACAGGAAGTTGCCCAGTGGCCCAAAGCGGGAAGCGTAGCGCAAGAACATCATCCCCGTCTCATCCTGGAACTTGAGGTCGGCGCCAAGGCGATAGCCCGGATTCCCCCGCCCAATTACCCGCCCCTGCAACTGCATTGGCAACCCGCGCAAGGGGCTGGTGTAGGGGTTGCTCAGCGCCTTCAACACCGTCAACGCCGGCGGGTTCTCCAAGCTGGGGTACATCACTGGCATCTTCAGCAGCAGGCCCAAGCTGGCTCCCGCCAGGACCAGGCCGGCAAACATGCCGTAAGATCCTGCCTGTAGAGCTGGGATCCCAAGCCCCATTCCCAAGATTGCTCCCAGCCACTCGGCATTCAACAGCAGCATGTCCAGGAGGAAACTGCCATAGAGCTGCTGGCGGTTGAGCTGCTTGCCTTGGGCCACCACGCTGGCTATGTCGAATTCCACCGGCAGATCCAGTTGCTCGGCATAGGTGGCTAGCGCCCGCACCCGCTTGCCGGTGAGGGGATGGGTGGAGTTCAGCTCCATCCACCAGGCCCAAGGGTTAAACAGATCCCACAAAAACACCCTGCCCACTTGGCTGGGATCCGCGGCCACCCGGTAGGCTGTCCCCACCGTCCCTGCTGCCTTGGCGTCGTAGATCCCCAAGGCCCGCATCCCCTCCAACAGGCGGGTGCTGCGCCGACGAGTTTCCTCGTCCTGCTCCCGCTCTCCCTTCTGGACAATGCCAAAGGCAATTTTCACCAGAGCCCGTGCAAGGGCATTGGGGTTGCCGGTGGTTTCGGCAGCAAAGTAATCGGCAAAGTACTCCCGCACCCGCGACAGATACAGCACCAAATAGGAGCCAGCCACGTAGAAGAGGTAGGCCACCAGCGCCAGGAAAGCCAGGTTTTTCCCCCCTCTGCGGTTACGGCCCTCACTGCTCCCGCGATCGCGCACATAGACATAGAGAAGGTAGAGGAGCTGCAATAGCGTGGAAGCTAGGGTCATGACAGCGAAATCCCAGTGGATAACATGCCCCAGCTCGTGGGCATAGACCGTGGCCACCTCTTCATCTTCCAGGTAGGTAAATAGGCCCTCGCTGACAACAATGCGGGCGTTATTGGGCAGGCTGCCATAGGTGAAGGCGGTGGGGTTTTGATCGGGGATCAGACCCAGCTTCGGCTGCTTTAGCTTGTGCTGCCGGCAGACGCGTTCAATCACCTCCGCGCTTTCGGGGCTGCGGCGCTCAATTTCCCCCAAGCTCACCCACTGGGTGCCGTAGAGGCTCTGCTGGATCCAGTCCATCACCCAGGGGGACAAAAAGAAGACTAGGGCGTTGAAGGCCAGGGCAAGCAAAACGGCGAGAAGGAAAGAGCCGAAAGAGATCCCTCCTTCCAGGGTGCCGAAAACAGCCAGGGCCAGCACAAACACCATGCCAAACAATAGGCCTAGGGTCAGGCCTGCGGCCACTGTCAGGTTGCCGGCAAAGCTGGCCAAAACCAGCGCCACCCCCCCTTGGGGAGCGCGATAGTTGCGTTTTGCCTGGCCGGTTTTGCAGCCTGAGGCGGCGGGATCCAAATCAGCCAAGGTGCGGCTAGGGCTGAAACAGTAGCGGCTTAGCCAAATGCTCAGCAGGCGCAGCTCATAGGGGCTAAGACTTTTCAGAGGTTCCAGCCACAGAGATGCTTCCACTGACAGCGTCACCGTGGAGACAGCGCTGGGGTTGCGAAACAAGGTGGGCAGTAGGGGCAGCACCTCCTCTTTTTGCCCAGAAGTGAGGCCGTGAAAACCCAAGACTGCCTGGCGCACCACGCTGGAGGGTTGGGGCAGGTCGGCAGTAAGCAACTGGCGGTCTAGGACAAAGCAGTAGTGGCTGAGATCTGGCTGCAGAGTCCCTTCTGTGGTTAGCCCCGGCCCCAGTCTCACCTGCGTCTTCCAGTCAGCCTGCTGCTGACCCATAGGGCGACTGTAGAGAGCTAAGCGCTTGACTTGGGGGTAGCGGCTAGCTACAGCCTTCCGGAACCAAGCGGTTAGCTGCTCGTAGTTGAGGGCAGCATTGGCAGGGCGATTGAGCATGACCACCAAAGCATAGTCCCCAGGGCTGTCTTGGAGGGGCTGGGCCTTGACTTGGACTCTCAGGCGCAGATCGGCCAGGGCCCTCTCCAGCCAGTGCGCCACTTCCTGCTCGTTCATAGTCATCTCCCGCAGTAGGGGGTTGACGTTCTCCTCAGCCCTGAAGGGCGGGGATTCTTCGCCTACTTGCTGTGCTACACAGCGTGCGGCTTGTACCGCAAGATCTCAACCAGTGTCCGCTTGTCCTAGGTCTAGAGGATCACTAGCGGTGGGTTGTGTTTGCCGCTGGAAAGGAGCTTGATAGCTGGGCTCTTCCCCTGCACCCGGTAGGAGCAATGCTGCCAGGGCGGTTTGGCCTTGGGTCGCCGGCACTGGCGCCACGATCTACTGAAGTGCCCAGTTTGAGCTTGCAGACGGTGTCCACGGCCAAGGCTAACGGGCTGAGTTGGTAACAACAGGTGGCTTATCCCCCTCCCAGCGGCAGCACTGCTCCACTAGGTCGGAGAGCAACCTAAGCAAAGCTCAGCCTTAGAAGTTTTTGGCTACACAATCGAGCGCTGTCCCTCGGGGCTAATGCCAATGATGGTGAGCTGGCAATCGAGCAGCTTAAAGCCGTATTTTTCCGCCACCTTTTGGCTGATGCTGAGGATGGCATTGTTTTTAAACTCAATGACCTTGTTGGTTTTAATGCAAACCAAATGGTGGTGGTGGCGGGGAGCCGGATGGTTGATCTCGTAGTGTTTGTGACCTTCCGTCAGCTCCAGCTCCCGCAAAATGCCCATGCGTGTCATTAGCTTGACAGTGCGGTAGATAGTGGAGAGGCTAACTTTATGGCCTTCTTCCTGCAACTTCTTGTGCAGCTCCTCGGCACTCAGGTGAGTCCCCTCGGGTAGGTTTTGAAAGGTCTGTAGGATAATCTCCCGTTGCCGAGTGGCTCGCCAGCCCCTCGCGTTTAGCTCCGCCTTGAAAGCTTCTTCCGTATAGACCATGACCCTGCCCCTCCACTCCTAGGCAACGCGGCCGTGACCGTCAATAAGTTCTGTAATTGATAATAGCTTCTGATAGCTTCCCTAAGAGCCCTGCCAGCGGTTTTCCCTCCTGGAGCAGTTGCAGC
>NZ_JANSJL010000024.1:2950-20859 GCF_047502745.1 Synechococcus sp. F70.1 | reverse complement strand
TTGCAGCATCTTGCTGGCGGCAAGTTTGGGCTACCATGCTCAGGAAAAGGCCTGTCCTAGCAGTGTTGGCAAGTATTGAGGAAGGCGGAAAAAGATGCGCTTTGAGCAGCCCAAAACCTATTCCATTTCTCTAACTGGCTGGGGTTTTTGGCTGGGCTCCCTGGCTGTGGCAGCTTTGCTAACCGGCCTCGGCCTGGGCTGGCTGATGGTTGGCTTGGTAGCCTTGCTTTTGTTTTTGCTCTCTCTACCGCTGTTGGTGCTGCTGGCCTTCCGCTGGTGGGCCCGCCGCTGGATTACGACAGATCGCTGCCCGGTCTGTGGGTCAGAGGCGCAAGCTCTTGAAGGCAGCCACTTCTTTTGTCCCAGTTGTGGCGAGCCCCTGTTTGTTGCCGATGGATACTTCTACCGGCAAACGCCCCCTGGCACCATTGACGTGGAGTCTGGGGAAGAGAGCAGCTGGGAGTTACTCAGCTGAAGGATTCATCCTCGCGGCGCTTTGAGGGTTGATGAGCCGGTGGAGACGCGGAGTAAGAGCAGGGGTTGGGCTGCTCTCAGCAGCAGGGCTTTGGCTAGGGGCGCTGCCCTCTTCGCCGGGATCCCTGCAACCTCAGGTGCAAATCCATCTAGCGCAGTTAGCTAGGCGGGGGTTTTCGCCTACGGCGCAGGGGGTTTGGCTGCAAAGAGGCGACCAAGTTTTGGGGCAGCACCAGGGATCCACCCCTCTGCCGGCCGCCTCGCTGACCAAGGTGGCCACTACCCTGGCTGCTTTGCAGCAGCTTGGCCCGCAGCACCGCTTTGTTACCACCTGGTTGGCCACCGGCCCCTTAACCGCTAAGGGAGTTTTGCAGGGGGATCTCTGGGTTTTGGGAGGAGGGGATCCTTTTTTCGTGTGGGAAGAGGCCTTCTTGGTGGGCAACGCCCTCAACGCCCGGGGGATCCGCCAAGTGCGCGGGGATCTGGTGGTGGTAGGCCGCTTTTACATGAACTTTTCCCTGGATGTAGCCCGCTCGGGAGCTCTGCTGCAGCGGGGGCTGGATGCGCGGCGCTGGCCGCCAGAAGCCCAGATCCAGTTTCAAACCTTGCCTCCCGGCACACCCAAGCCCCAGGTGGAGATCTTGGGCTCGGTGCGGATTGCCCAGCAAATCCCAGCTAACGCCCAAGTTTTGCTCAGACATGAGTCGCCCCCCCTTATTCACTTGCTCAAGCTGATGAATCTCTACAGCAACAACTCCATGGCCGAGATGTTGGCCACGGCGGTGGGGGGAGCAGACCAGGTGGCTCAACTGGCCCGTGAGGCCGCAGGGATCCCGCCTGCCGAGCTACAGCTAGTTAACGGCTCGGGGTTGGGAGTGGAAAACCGCATTTCTCCACGGGCCAGTGTGGCTTTGTTTCAGGCAATCCAACTGCTTCTGGAAAAGCAAGGGCTTTCTCTAGCCGATGCTTTCGCTGTCGTCGGCCAAGATGGAGGGGTGCTGGGGCAGCGGCCGTTGCCGGAGGGGATGATTGCCAAATCCGGCACCCTCAGCGGCATCAGCACCTTGGCGGGAGTCTTGCCAACCGAAAGGGGGGACATTTGGTTTGCCCTGATGAACAGCGGCGCCCCTTTGGCTGACTTGCGTGCCTGGCAGGAACAATTTCTCAGCCAGCTCCGATCCCAGTGGGGAGCCCCTGCCATCTTGCCTAAGCGTTGGAAACCGCGCTGAAGGGAGGGGAGGACTCCGCAGCGAGTCAGTTTCAGCCAGGGGGATCGCTTTGCCAGTGGGGCGTACAGGAGTCGAACCTGTGTAAGGCAAATTATGAGTTTGCTGCCTAAACCGCTCGGCCAACGCCCCTTCTTTACTCTACTTTAGCGCCCCTAGCTCTATTTCGATCCTCCCCCCAGCAGAGCCTCGCAGCGCTAGCTGACTCTGACCTACTCCTCTTCCTCCATCTCGAAGTCCTCGACGAAGTCGTCGCCGATCAAGTCGTCAATCTCCTCGAGATCGTCGTCTAGGGTAATCTCAGGAACTTCAATTGGCTGTTCCAGCAAGCGACCTTCCTGGCGTAGCCAGTCCAAGATGGAGAGGCCGCCTCTGGAGGGCAAGAGCACCGGCGGTTGATCCCGCGGCTCCTCCCGCAGAGAAGGGTTGTGGTAGTACATACTGTCCAGGCAAAGGGAAAAAATCGAAACTGCTCCCCTCAAGCGGGGAGGTGAGTTGGGCTAGCGGCTATTTCCTAGCTTAGCCTAGGCCTGCCAGGCCTGCAAAAAGCGCTGCAGCACCCGCTCTAACTGGATGGCTCGCGCTGCTTTAAATAGCAGCCGATCCCCCGCCTGCACCTGGTGCAGCAAAATTTCCAACAGAGTTGATTCGTCCTCACAGCGCTCTACCTGAGCCGCTGGCCTCTGCTCAATGAGCGGCTGCATTTCCCCCTCGGGATCCAAAAGCAAAAGCCGCTCCAACCCCAAAGGGGCAGCAGCGCGCCCCACCTCTGCGTAAAGGTAAGGGGCATGCTCCCCCAGCTCCCGCATGGGGCCCAGGATTGCCCAGCGCCGTTTTCCGGGGGTTTGGGCCAGAAGCTGGAGAGCCGCGATCATGGCCTCTGGCGAGGCGTTATAGGTCTCATCCCAAATTTCCACATCTCCTGCCAGCTTGAGGTGGCGGTTACGCCCCTCCAGGGGCGTGGGCAAGAGGATAGGCTCTCGCAGGCGTTCCCAATCCAACCCCAAGCTGCGCACAGCGGCCAGCACCCCCATCCAGTTGAGGGCATGGTGCCTGCCTGGCAGGGGCACTGGCAAGGTCAAGCCCTCCACGGTAACCGTCTGCGCCTGCGGATCCCACTGCCCTCGCAGCTCACCTTGGTCAAGGCCGTAGGTGAGGGTTGGCCCCGACCACACCCTGGCGGCAGTGGCTAGCAGCAAGGGATCCTCACCGTTGAGCAGAGCCACTCCCCCTTGGCCTAGCTCTTGCAGCAGCTCGCACTTGGCGGCGGCAATGGCCTCGCGGGATCCCAGTCTGCCGATGTGGGCAGTGCCGATATGGGTAATCAAGGCGTGGGTAGGCTGAGCCGTCTGGGCCAGGCGGCGAATTTCGCCGGGGCCGCGCATGGCCATTTCCAGCACGGCAAACTGGTGCTCAGGTCGCATCTGCAGCAGTGTCTGGGCCACGCCGATGTCGTTGTTGTGGTTGGCTTCGCTTTTGAGAACGCTGCCGTAGCGGGAGAGGGCAGCCGCCAGCATTTCCTTGGTCGTGGTCTTGCCCACTGAGCCGGTGATGGCCACCACGGGAATGGCAAACTGCTCCCGCCAGGCTCTGGCTAGGCGCTGGTAGGCAGCTAGGGTATCTGGAACCCGAAAATGGGGTGCAGCCACCGGCTGCTGGCTGATGACAGCAATGGCCCCTTTGCTCATGGCGTGGGGAATGAAATCGTGCCCGTCAAAGCGCTCTCCCTTGAGGGCAACAAAGATCGACCCGGGCTGCAAGCGGCGGCTGTCGGTGCAGAGGGTCTGAACCGGCCAGCTCAACAGCTGAGGATCCCCTTGCAGAGGGGTTTGCAGCAGCTCGGCCACAGCTTGTAACGTCAGCATGGGGGTCAATGAGTTGAGCCTGGCTATCGCGTAGGATAGCCAAAAGAAGGCTCACCTGCTTCTCCAACCAAGTTAGCTAGGCTGCTGGCATCCGCAGGTGTTGCACGAGCGCCTGTAGTCCTAGCAAGTAGCTATGGGCCCCAAATCCGCTGATTTGCCCAAGGGCTACAGCCGCGATGTAGGAGTGCTGGCGGAAAGGCTCGCGGCGGTAGATGTTGCTTAGGTGAACTTCTACAGTAGGCAATCCCACAGCGGCAATGGCGTCGCGCAGAGCAATGCTGGTGTGGGTGTAGGCGCCCGGGTTGATCAAAATGCCGGCATGCTGCTGGCGAGCGCGGTGAATGGCGTCGATGAGCACTCCCTCATGGTTGGACTGGAGGATCTCCAGCTTTACCCCCAGCAGCTCTGCTTGCCGATGCAGAGCCTGATCCACCTGCTCCAGGGAAACTGAGCCGTAGATGCTGACCTCCCGCTCCCCCAGTAGGTTAAGGTTGGGGCCGTGCAACACCAAGATGCTCAGAAGCTCGCCGCTGGTGGCTAGGGCGGTCGGATTAACGACGACGAGGGGATCCATTTTCTACCGGAATGGGTGCAGGTTGGGGCTGAGGACTTCCCAGCAAAGCGTCAATGACACGTTCCACCCACTCGCGGATCTTTTCGAGAACCTTTTCTACCCAATCCATCCGACCTGCCTCGTAGGAGTTACAAAGCTCTCGGGGGAGTTTAACCCGTGGACCTCCATGATAGCGCTTCTTTCCAAGAAACAGGGAAATGCCCTAGTGGAGAGCACCTAAAAGCAGAATGTCCACGGCCAGCAGGGCCCCAGCAAAGGCTAGTAGGCTGCGCACGATCTGGCGTTCTTGCTTGGAGCGATGGGATCCCCCCAGCCGCAGCCAGCGTAGGGACTTGGGAAAGCGGTAGAGCATACAGAAAGCTCCTCGAGCCACTTGGGGAGTGTTGACGCTACAAATAATCATGCCCCATTCTCCAAGTGGCCGATCCCACCTAACTTCCCTTCGCTGGGGGGAAGCTGGGCCGCAGTGGCCAATTCCCTTTGGAGTGATTTTCTGTCGATGACCACTCCCCTAGCCCAAGCCGAAACGGTTTTTCAGCACTGCTGGGATCACTGGCAACCGCTGGCCAAGCGTCCCGACCTGCAGCCGGAGCTGAAGGCTCTGTCTGCTCTGCGCAGGCGACTGAGGGCGCGGTTATTTTCCATTGCCGTGTTTGGGCTGGTCAACCGCGGCAAGTCAGCAGTCGTGAATGCCCTAGTTGGCGAGGCTCGGCTGGAAGTGGGGCCCCTAAATGGCGTGACTCAAAAGCCGCAATCGCTGCTGTGGCGACCGGGGCCAGGGATCCCTTGGCAGGTGCGGCTCATCGATACGCCCGGCTTAAACGAGGTCAACGGAGAAGCGCGCGAGCAGTTGGCCTGGGAGGTGGCCCGGGCGGCGGATTTGATCCTGTTTGTAATCGCCGGCGACTTGACCCAGCTGGAGTACCAGGCGCTGCTGGAGCTGCGCACCCTGCACAAGCCCCTCCTGCTGGTGTTGAATAAGTGCGATCTCTACTCGGAGGCGGAGCTGCAGGCAATTCGCGAACAAATTAGCCGCCACCTGGGCTGGGTGTCGCCGCAGGAGATCCTGACAGTGTCCGCTTGCCCAAAACCCCAGAAAGTCCGCACCCACTGGCCAGATGGCCGCGTCACCCTGGACTGGGAGCGACCTGCTCCCCAGATCGCAGCTCTGCAAAGCCAAATTGTGGAGATTTTGCGGACGGAGGCGGAATCCCTCCTGGCCCTCAATGGGCTGAAGCGGCTGGAGCGCCTCCAGACTCAGCTTTGGCAGAAGCAGTGGCAGTATCACGCTCGCCATCTGGAGCAGTGGGGTACAGCCTGCGCCCTTGGCAAGGGGGTTGCCGTGGGCTTAGCGCCCCTGGGCTTGGATCTGCTGCTTGCGCCCCTCCTGGATAGTCTGTGGGTGTTAGGCTTGGGGATGCGGCTGCGCCTGCCCTGGGGATCCCTCCGCAGGGCTCTAGAGGACTTGGGGCGACCGCTACTGCTTAATGGCATGCTGCTGCTGTTGGCCGAAGGGCTAGGCACCTGGCTGGGGGGCAGTTGGGGCAACAGCCTCCTAGGGGGAGTCGTGGCAGGGGCAAGCCTATACCGTCTGGGATCCCTGACGCCGCCCCTGCTGAGCCGCTGGGTCAGCGAAGGGTTTGGCCTGGGGGCCGTCCTGCGGGATCTCGTGGGCAGCAAGGAGCTAGCTGCCAAGGTCTAGGGGGGCCTAGTCCTGCCCCATCTCGGCAGCGTGGTAGGAGCTGCGCACCAAGGGCCCAGAGCGCACCTGGCGAAACCCCATCTGGCGGGCAATCTCGCCCAGCTCAGCAAACTCCTCTGGCGTCCAGTAGCGCTGCACTGGGCGGTGGGCCAAGGAAGGCTGTAGGTACTGCCCCAGGGTGAGCCGCTCGCACCCCACTGCCAGCAGATCCCGAAATGTCTCCAACACTTCTTCGCGGGTCTCCCCGTGCCCTAGCATGAGGCCGGACTTGGTGGGCAGGTTGGGATCCAGCTCCTTCACAGTTTGCAAAACCCGCAGGGATAGGTCGTAGCCAGAACTGCGCCGCACCGCCTGCGACAGCCGCCGCACCGTCTCAATGTTGTGGTTGTAGCAGGCCGGCCTGGCCGCCACCACCCGGGCAATGCAGTCGCGATCCCCCCGAAAGTCAGGGGTAAGCACCTCGATCTGGATCCCAGGACAGCGCCGCCGGATGGCCTCCATCACCTCCACGAAGCGGCCAGATCCCTGGTCGGGCAGGTCATCGCGGGCCACCGAGGTAAGCACTACATAGCGCAGCCCCAGCAGCTCCACCGCTTCGGCCACCTTTTCCGGCTCTTCCGGGTCGAGGGGAGCAGGCCGTCCGCTGGCCACTTGACAGAAAGAACAGGCGCGGGTGCAGATCCCGCCCATCAGCAGAAAGGTGGCAGTCCTTTGGCTGTAGCACTCGGCCCGATTGGGGCAGCGTCCCTCCTCGCAGATGGTGTGCAGTCCCCGCTGCTTGATCACCCGCTGAACTGCCGAGATATCGCTGGCCTTGCCGATAGAGCGCTTAACCCAACTGGGAAGGGGGCTACCAGGCATGGGAGAACCGCTTGCTAGGGCTGAGTACCTGGGAAAGAAGCCTTATTCGAGATAGCGTCCACTGGGGCATAGACGCCTTCCCTGCCCTTGGCTGGAAAAGGGCTAGGTTACCTGAGGAGAGGCTAGCATCTGGTTGACGATGCGCTGCACGATTTGAAAGCCGGTTACCGCCTGCCAGCCCAGGATCCCCAAGATCACCACATTGAGCAGCAGGTGGACATTGCGGGCCCAGACCTTTTGGCCATCCTTCATCAGGGGTGCCAAAGCGGCAGAGGTGGTTACTAGGGCTACAATGCCCAGGCCGGCCAGCAGGTGGGGCCCAACAAACAGCTTGTGGCTTCTAATGTAGGTCACGGCCATGCCTCCCAGGGCCCCAAACACCATCAACAGCAAGAAGAGAGATCCCGCCAGGAAATGCCGCTGGCCAAACTTGCCCTTAATCAACTCCTTGCGCTCCTCCGCCGAGGCGGTGCGCAGCCGCCGCACCTGGAGACCCAGATAGAGAGTATAGAGAGCTAGGGCAGAGGCCAAAATCATCAGCACTGGGTGAAAGAAGGGCAGAGCCAATTCCAGCCAGCGGGGAAGTTGAATGGTGCTCATAAAAGCCACGCAAAGAAGAGGAAGTTGCCCCTAACTTAACCAATTTCCCTCTCCTGAAGCAAGGGCGTATATGGACTCCAACAGTTGGGGTGCCAGCTGGGTTAGGTGTTGGTAGAGGCGGATCTGCCGTCGGCAGCGGGCCAGGTTGTGATCCCGGCGACTGGCGTACCGCTGCGGATCCCAATTCCAGTAGCAGTCCTCGAACCAATCCAGCAAAAAGCGCATCCCCAACTCCAGCGTCATCAACTGGATCCCTTGCAGAAGGAGCTCCGGCTGCAGAGCACGCAGGTTGCCGGTTTGGGCGTAGCCGCGCAGCCCTGCTAGGATTGCCTCGGCCTCAACGGCCTCCCCTCTCCGGCCCCAGGAGCGCAAGGCATCTCCTAGCTCAACGTACAGGTTGTGGCCCATAAAGGTGTCGAGATCCACCAGGCCGGCAAATCCTCCCCTTTCGTCAAACAAAAAGTTGTTGAACTTGAGATCGGCATGGATAATCTGAGTCGGAAGTCCTGGCGGCAAAAGCAACCTGGGCACGGTCTCGACAAAAAATTGCCACTCTGCCCTTATTTCCGGGTCGGGGCTGCGCTGGCAGAGCTGCTGCCAAAAATAGGCCGTGTCGTGAAAATGTGGGATCTGAAAGCGAAAAGAGTAGTGCCATCCGGCCAAAAGGCGATGTAGGCGCCCAACCGCTGCCCCTGCTTGCTCCAAATAGCTCCAGGCAGGAGGAGTTGAGTAGGAGGAGCCCGGCAGGCAGTCCATAACCCGCCACAGCCCTCCCCCCCAGCTTAGGTGCAGGGAGCCATCGCGGGCGCGGCGGAATGGGGGAACCGGAAAGCCCTGCTGCCGTAGCCAAGAGCCAATGGCCTGGCCATCTTCGGTAACCGCCGGGTCAAATTGGGGATGGAGGTGCTGGACAACGAAGGATCCCTGGGTTGTCTTGAGCTTCCAGGTCTGGTGAACAAGGCCCCCACCGAGGGCTTCGAGCAGCTCGGGCTCCCCTAGTTGAAAGTGGCGAACCAAGGGATCCAGCCAGGCAAAATCGGGCGTGGGCAAATCACCCGCCCAAGTCCTAGCCATGGGTGCGCGGATCCGGCTGAGCGGGGAGGACAGGCCCACCCGGCTGCAGGGCAGACACTGGCCCAGGCTGGGTCAGCGGCAAGGGATCCCCGGCTGCCAGAGCCAGCAAGTTGGCCCGCAAAACCGAAGCTGGCTGTTCACCAATGGTCGATCCCACCACTTCCCCTTGGCTGTCCAAGAAGAGAAAGTGAGGGATTCCGTTAACCCGATAGCGGCTCAGCTCCGGCAGCCACTTGGGGTTGTCCACATTGAGCATGACGAAGTTAATTTGCTGGGCAAATTCCTTCTTCAGGTTGGCCAGAAGAGGCGCCATGGAGCGGCAGGTGGTGCACCAGTCGGCATAAAACTCCACTAGGGAAGGCTTGCCGTTGGCCTGCGCTTCCTCCCAAGGCACAGCCTCTGCCGCCAGCGTTGCCAAGCTCGTGCCAGCCTGACGCGCTTGGTTGGCCAAAAACAAGCCTGCTGCCAAAAGCACAGCCAGGGCTGCTACAAGGCCGTTGCGCAGGCGTTTTGCCCAGTTTTCCCCCCCGATTTCTCCCTTCGCCATGACAGACCTCCTCCAGGTAAGAGAGGGGGAGTTTTGTTCTCGATTGAGCTTCGAGGCAAGTTATCAATTGGCAGCTTTACGGCGATTGCGACGGGCTGCCACTGCTTTCCGCTTGCGCTTTTCCAGGCTGCTTTCAAAGTGCCGATGGTTGCGCAGATCCCGCAAAATGCCCGCCTTGGCAACTTGGCGCTTAAAGCGACGCAGCGCCGACTCAATCCCTTCGTTTTCGCCGATTGTCACCTGGGTCATAGAGAGATCGTCTCCTTCCTGAATTAACTGAAGTTGTCAGGATCTCTATCCTAAACTATCTCTTGCCACCCGATGGCGACTACTGGGCACGGCTGCCAAAGGTAATCCCAGAAACTACCTCCCCCTCCCGTAAGTTCACCGTCACGGAGGCCGTTGCTATCTCTTGGGGAGAAGGGGAGGGCATTGGTAGCGGTGTTGGCCTGGGGGCACCACCAATTACCGATTCCACAAACCCGACAAAGCTGGATACCCGTGTATACACCCCATAGAAATTGGGCTGGGCGCAACCTTGGCCAAAGCTGGTGATCCCGGCTAGGGCAAAGCCAGCGCCGCTGGGCACCAGCAAAGGTCCGCCGCTATCGCCCTGACAGCTATCCACACCCCCCTGAGGAAAACCGGCGCAGAGCATGGTGTCTAGAATGATGCCGTTGTAAGACTGGGGCGCGTTGCACACCTCGTTGCTGACGAGGGGAACTTCGGCCTGCTGTAGAGCCCTGGGAAAGCCGCTGGGCTCCTCCTCGAGAGTGCGGGGGAAGGTGGCTCCCCAGCCGAGGATGGTGGCAAGAGTACCAGGGGCAGTCAGATGGGTTTGGTCGGGTTGCACTAGCGGCAGGATAGGCAGCGCCGTCGGCTGAGAGAGGCGCACCAGGGCAATGTCGTTCCCCCCCCGTTGCCCCCCTTGGGGATTGTAGCCAGGGTGGATGACGATCTGCGCGGCGCGAATGCGCTGGCCAGCGCCCAATTGCAGACGGGTGGTTCCCAACAACAGATCCAGGTTGCGTGCATTCACCACCTGCTGGCCTTGATCGTTGAAAAAACAATGGGCAGCGGTGAGCACCCACTCCGGGGCAATTAGAGATCCCCCGCAAAACTGCGCCTGAAAAGGATCCGGTTCAGTCGCGTCTAGCAAGGCCACCATCCAGGGAAAGGCTCCCGGCTGAGCCGGCCTACCACCGACAATCCGCCCCGCTCCTGGGCGCGGCGTGGTGAACACTCGCCCTGGCGGCAAAAGGGCAGTGACGTGGTAGGTGCCAGGGGGCAAGTTGGAGAAACGAAAGTTGCCGTTGGCATCGCTGACAGTGCTGGGTTCCCCTGGATCGAGGCGTCCATTGCTGTTCAAATCCAGAAAGGTGGTGATGCCTGCTAGCCCTGGCTCTCCTGGATCTCGCAGACCATTGCCGTTGAGATCGTCGAAATGGGATCCCTCGATGCGCCCTGCAGGAGGGGCTGGCAGCGGCGGCAGGGGACGACTGGAACCCCCACCACCACAGGCACTTACGCTCAGAGCCAAACCCAACCCCAGGAGCACAGACCATGAGCGAGCTAGGCCAAAGAAGGGATGGAATCGGGAGGAATAAGGCATGGTCAGATTCTGCAAGGCTAGCCGGCTATGCTAGCCAAGCATACCCTGCCGACCGGTGAAGAGTTAGGAAAGGTCTGCAGTCGGGAAAAAAGGGCCTCACTATCCCCTGCAGCCGGTATAAGGCAGGGATCCTCAAACGCGAAGCGGGGCCGTTCGCCCTTTGGGCAGGCTGTAGGAGGGTGAGTCTGCGCTGAAAGAGTGTTACGCTCTTTAGCTAGGTGCAAAGGGATCCTTAAAGTATGCAAGCCATCACCCTGCTCGGCTCCACCGGCTCCATCGGCACCCAAACCCTGGACTTGGTGGCTCAGTATCCGGAGCGCTTTCGGGTCGTCGGCTTGACCAGCTACAGCAACGTCACTCTCTTGGCCGAGCAGGTGCGGCGGTTTCGGCCTCAAATTGTAGCCATTGGGCGGGAGGAGCTGCTGCCGGAGCTGCGATCCCTGCTGAGCGGCCTGCAACCTCTGCCAGAGCTAGTGGCAGGAATGGAGGGGCTGTGTCAGGTGGCGGCCCACCCAGAGGCTCAGCGGGTGGTGACGGGGATCGTCGGCTGTGCTGGCCTGTTGCCCACCCTGGCTGCCATCCGCGCCGGCAAGGACATTGCCCTGGCCAACAAAGAAACCCTGGTGGCAGGCGGTCCGGTGGTGCTGCCCCTGGTGCAGGAGCACGGCGTGAAGCTCATCCCCGTGGACTCGGAGCATTCGGCCATCTTTCAATGTCTGCAGGGAGTGCCAGAGGGATCCCTGCGCCGCATCTGGCTGACCGCCTCAGGGGGAGCCTTTCGCGATTGGCCGGTGGAGAAACTGAACCAGGCGACGCTGGCCGATGCTCTCAAACACCCCAACTGGGTGATGGGGCGCAAGATCACCATTGATTCAGCCACCCTGATGAACAAGGGCCTGGAGGTGATCGAGGCCCACTGGCTGTTTGGCCTGGACTATGACCAGATTGAGATCCTCATCCACCCTCAGAGCATTGTCCACTCCTTGATTGAGCTGGCAGATACTTCTGTCCTAGCCCAGTTGGGCTGGCCGGATATGCACCTGCCCATTCTCTACGGCCTCAGTTGGCCGGAGCGCCTCTCCACCCCCTGGGAGCCTCTTGATTTGGTAAAGCTGGGATCTCTTACCTTTAGGGCGCCGGATCACCGCAAGTACCCCTGCCTACAACTGGCTTATGCTGCTGGGCGGGCAGGAGGAACCCTGCCGGCGGTGTTGAATGCGGCCAACGAGGCGGCGGTGAACCTCTTTCTGCAAGAGCGCATCCGCTTTTTGGATATCCCTCGCCTTTTGGAGCAGGTGTGCGAGCGGCATCAGGTCATTGCCAATCCCAGCCTGGAGGACATTCTGGCAGTGGATGCCTGGGCGCGACAGCAGGTGGAACTCTTGGCGCAGCAGGCCCCAGCCCAGGTTCTAGCCTGATCCCTACCGGGGGGATCCGGCCCAGCGCTAGAGTGGGAAAAGGCTTGAGGAGCACCTGAGTGGCCAGATCCCACTGGCAACAGTTGCTTCACTATCTACGCCCCCACTGGCAGCAGGTGGTGTTGGGCATTGCCTCCCTGCTGGTGGTCAACAGCCTGGGGGTGTTCCTGCCCTGGTACGTCAAGCTGGCCGTTGATGATCTCAGCCAGAACCTGGCCACCCTGGCGCCCAGCCGCATCGCCCTCCACGCCCTGGTGGTGTTGGGTGTCTCCACCCTGATGATGGTTATTCGCATTGCCTCGCGGGTGTGGATGTTTGGGGCAGGACGGCAGGTGGAGTTTCGCCTCAAGCAGGCCATCTTCGAGCATTTGCTCACCCTGCAGCCTTCCTATTTTGCCCAGCAGACCATCGGGGACATCCTCACCCGCATCACCAGCGATGTGGAAAATGTCCGCCGCCTGTTGGGCTTTGCCCTGCTTAACTTGGCCAACACGATCTTTGCCTACGGCAGTACGCTGCCGGCCATGTTTGCTATTGAGCCGCGTCTAAGCGCTCTGGCCCTGTCGGTGTTTCCGGTGATGCTGGTGCTGGTGAAGTTAAGCAGCAACCGCCTGCAGCAGGAGCAGCTTCAGGTGCAGCAGGAGCTGGCGGATCTCAGCGATCTCATCCAGGAGGACATAAACGGCATCACCTCGATCAAGGTGTACGCCCAGGAAGAGCACGAGCAGCAGGAGTTTCGTCGCCGCAATGACCGCTTGTTGCAGGCCAATTTGCGCTTGGCCCTCACCCGCAACCTGCTGTTCCCTTCTCTGGTAGCTTTGGTTAGCCTCAGCCTGTTGTTGCTGCTCACCGTGGGCGGGCCCCAGATTGCCGCGGGGCGGCTGACGATTGGGGATTTCTCGGCGCTCACCCTCTACGTAGAACGGCTGGTGTTTCCCACCGCTTTGCTCGGCTTTACCCTTACCGCCTACCAGCGAGGCCAGGTTAGCCTGGAGCGGATTGACGCCTTGCTGCGGGTAGAGCCCACCATCCGCGATGCCCCGGAGGCTTTGCCCCTTCCTCTAGAGAAGGTGCAGGGCCGTATCGAGGCTAGGGGTCTGACTTTTGCCTACACCGGCACAGGATCCCCAGCGCCAGCTCTACAGGATCTGCACTTTTGTCTCGAGCCGGGCCAACTGGTGGCGGTGGTGGGGCCAATTGGGGCGGGCAAGTCCACCCTGGCCAATGCCCTTCCTCGCCTGCTGGAGATCCAGCCGGGGCAACTGTTTTTGGACGGACAGGACATCACCCAGATCCAACTGAGATCCCTGCGCCGGGCCATCGCCTATGTGCCCCAGGAGAGCTTCCTGTTCAGCGCCACGGTTCGGGATAACATCCGCTATGGCAAGCCGGACGCTGAAGACTGGGAAGTGGAATGGGCCGCCAAAGCCGCCCACATCCACGCCGAGATCCTCAACTTCCCCAAGGGTTACGACACGCTGGTGGGAGAGCGGGGCATTACCCTCTCCGGCGGTCAACGACAGCGACTGGCCCTGGCGCGAGCTTTGCTAGTCGACGCGCCAATTTTGATTTTGGACGACTGCCTCTCCAGCGTGGACAACCAGACCGCCCAGGCCATTCTTCGCCACCTGCGCCAGGTCACGGCTCAGAAGACGGTGCTCTTTATCACCCATCGCCTCACGGTGGCGGTGGAGGCAGATCAAATCTGGGTCATGGACAAAGGTCGCATCGTGCAGCAGGGATCCCATGCCGAGCTGCTGGCCGACCCGCAGGGGCTCTACGCTACCCTCTGGGCTAAGCAAAAGCTGGAGGAGGCCCTGGCCTAGGCTGCAGTTAGCAGCTACCCTAACCAGCAAAGCGGTGGGGAGTGGCAAAAGCATGAGAAATCTGAGCCAATTGCTAGAACAAGCCGGGATCCAACCCCAAGTGGTCCAGGGATCCCTAGAAGGAGTGTGGGTAAAAGGCCTCTGCGCCGATTCCCGCCAGGTGCAGGCGGGGGATCTGTTTTTGGGGATGCTGGGATCCCGCGTCGATGGCAGCGAGTTTGTCGGGGAAGCGCTCACGAGAGGAGCGGTAGCGGCCCTTCTTTCCCAGGAGGCTTGGAAGAAGGTTAGCGGAGAGGCTGAGTGGGGGAGTCAGCCCCTTCTGGTTTTGCCTCGCGTCGGCCTCAACAAAGCCGTGGCCCAGGTGGCGGCGGCCTTCTACGGTTTTCCAGCTCGCCAACTGACCCTAGTGGGGGTAACCGGCACCAACGGCAAGACCACCACCACCCACCTCATCGAGCATCTGCTGCAGGCTGCTGGTCGTCCTGTAGCCCTGCTGGGCACCCTCTACAACCGCTGGCCAGGCCACTATGAAGTTACACCCCACACCACGCTGTTTCCGCTGGAACTGCAGCGCAGCCTGAGACAGGCCAAGGAAGCCGGCGCTGAGGTGGCGGTGATGGAGGTGAGCTCTCACGCTTTGGCCCAGGATCGGGCGTGGGGCTGTGCCTTTGCCGCTGCCGTTTGGACCAACCTCACCCAGGACCACCTGGATTTCCACGGCAGCATGGAGAACTACTGGCAGGCCAAGGCCACCCTCTTCCGGCCAGAGTATTTGCAGGGGCGGGCAGTGGTCAATGCCGACGACGCGGGCGGACGGCGGCTGCTTGGAGCCATTTCAGCCTCTCTGGAGCCCTGGGCCTATTCCCTTAAGCCCCTAGAAGGGATCCCCGGCCTGTGGCCCAGCCAAGTTCACCTACATCCCACCGGCCTCAAGGCAACCCTGCACACCCCTATGGGCAGCTTTGCTGTGGAGGCGCCCCTGGTGGGATCCTTCAACCTTTCCAACTTGCTGGCGGCGGTAGGGGTAGCGCTGCACTTGGGGATCCCCCCTGAGGCCATCCAGTCGGCCTTGCCCCGTTTTCCCGGAGTACCGGGGCGAATGGAGCGGGTGAGCCTGCCAGGGCAGGACATCACGGTAATCGTGGACTATGCCCACACCCCCGATGGGCTGGAAAACCTGCTCAAGGCGCTGCGCCCGCAAGTTCAAGGCCGGCTGATCTGCGTCTTTGGCTGTGGTGGAGATCGCGACCGGGGTAAGCGCCCGCAGATGGGCCGCATTGCCGCCACCTGGGCAGATCAGGTGATCGTGACCTCAGATAACCCGCGCACTGAAGATCCGCAGCGGATCTTGCAGGATATCTTGGCTGGGATCCCTGGATTCCCCTGGGCCGTGGAGGTGGATCGGCGGCAGGCCATTCGTCTAGCCATCCTCGAAGCTCAGCCAGGGGATACGGTGGTCATTGCCGGTAAAGGCCACGAAGACTACCAGATCCTAGGCACTGAGAAGATTCCCTTTGACGACCGGGAAGAAGCGCGCGAGGCCCTTGCTCTGCGTCTAGCCCATCTATCCCGCTAAACGGCGGTGCTGCAGCATCAGCTCCACAAACTCGTGGAAGAGGTGATCGGCATCGTGAGGGCCGGGGCTGGCCTCTGGGTGGTACTGCACCGAAAAGAGGGGCAACTGGCGGTGGCGGATCCCGGCCACAGTGCGGTCATTTAAGTTGAGGTAGGTGATCTCCACGTCCTCAGCCGGGATCGAAGCAGCGTCTACTGCAAACCCATGGTTTTGGCTGGTGATTTCCACTTGCCGCTCTAGCCCACAGGGATGGTTGAGGCCGCGGTGGCCAAACTTGAGCTTGTAGGTGGATCCTCCGAGGGCTAGGCTGAGGATCTGGTGGCCCAGGCAAATCCCAAACAAGGGCTTCCCGCTTTGCAGCAGCGCCTGGGCGGTGCGGATGGCCGTGGTCTCTGCCGCCGGATCCCCAGGCCCGTTGGAGAGAAGGATCCCGTCGGGGTTGTAACTCAAGATCTCCTCAGGAGTGGCGTGGGCCGGCAACACCACCACCCGGCAGCCGTAGCGAGCTAGGCGGCGCAAGATATTGCGCTTGATGCCAAAATCTAGCGCCACCACCTGCAGGGGGGGATCCGGGACCGGGATCCCTTGGCTGCGGCCATAGTCCCAGTCGGCAGGGGTGGGCTCCAGCCACTCGTAAGGCTTGGGCGTTGTAACCTCTGCCACCAGGCTCAGCCCCTGCATCGAAGGGGCTTGGCGCACCTGCTCCAGCAACGCCTGCGGGTCCAGGATCTCGGTCGAAATAGCTCCATTCATCACCCCCTGGGAGCGCAGCCGCCGCGTCAAAGCCCGCGTATCCACCCCGGCAATGGCCGGGATCCCGTGCTGTTTGAGGTAGTCAGGCAGTGTCCCCGTGGCTCGCCAGGAGCTAGCTAGGCGCGACACGTTGCGGGCAATCACTCCCGCGACCTGGGGCCGGGCCGATTCTTGATCCAGCTCATTGACTCCGGTGTTTCCCAGCTCAGGGCAGGTAAAGGTCACAATCTGCCCCCGGTAGCTGGGATCGGTGATCACCTCCTGGTAGCCGGTCATGCCCGTGTTGAACACCACCTCGCCCACCGCCGTGCCCGGCGCCCCAAAAGACCAGCCGGCAAAGGAAGTGCCATCCGCCAGCACCAAGAGAGCCGGCTGCCGAGTTTGCCAGGGGAAGGCTTTTTGTGGAGCTTCAAGAGTTGGGGAAGAGGTAAGCATAGCCAATGACCTACGGCAGCTTAGGACAGGAGCCTGGCAACCTTTCAGCCACGGCCTGACCATCCTACCCCAGCTATCCTTCCTCTGGCTCTTCCTCTGGCTCTTCCTCTGGCTCGCTGGTTACTCCTTCCTCTGGCTCGCTGGTTACATTGCCACACTCCGGATTGTTGTCCTTGCGGATAGTGCCTATCAAGGTGCTCACCACCACGCAGCGGTTTTCGCCCTGAGAGTAGGTGCTGCTGACCACAAAGCGACCCAGTTGACGGGCGCGGCCATCGGATTCAAAAACTGCCCTTCCGTCATTGAAGGTGTTAGCCACAGTTACAAAATTGTTCAGGCGTAGCCGCTGACAGGGAGTAGGTTCATCGCAGAGGCCCTCCTCATCCTGGATAACTAGAGTCGGCACGTTTGGCTCCGAATTGTCCACCCCCACCACCCAAGCTCGGCCTCGGAGAGAGGTTCTGGCGTTGGTGCGGGCGGTGCGCAGGGCGCGCTCCACCTTGTTTTGGGCATCCTCCAGTTGGATCCGCGCCCAGATGTTGATCCCAGAAGGAACCGCCAGCACGGCCAGGATGCCGATGATGACCACCACCGCTAGGACTTCTGTCAGCGTAAAGCCCCGGGATCGAAAAGGCTGAGCTCGGCCAATTGCCTTTTTCTCCAAGGCCAACATGGTGGACATTCCCCCTAGGAGAGCTGACGGTTGATAACACCGCGGGCAAGAACCCGTGTTTGCATTGGCAGCAAGTAGCGCGACACCTCTGAGATATCGACGCTGGTGGCATTTCGGATGTAGCGACGGAAAAGGCCAGGGTTGGCCCGCTCCATGGCCGTGGCGGTGATGTTGATGATCACATCCTGCGGTCGGTCAGCGCCGGGGCTTTGCCGCACGCAGACATAGAAGCCCACGTCATTTTGGTTATTGCTCAACCCTGGGAAGGTGACGCGGTTGGGCTTGCCGCCACCAAAGGCATAGCCCTGCGGGCAAGCGGGTGCAACCTGCGGGCTGCCCTGCCGGCTGCTGAAGATGTTGGAGACTAGAGTTGTCAGGCGGGGGCCATCTGTCCTGCCGGCAATGGGGATTTGGCGCGCTCGAGCTTGCTCGGAAGGCCAAGCAAGGAAACCATCTCGGAACGGATCGGGATCCTCAACAAAGAACGGGCTGCGACCGGCGCAGTTGTTTTGATCCTGAATGTTGAAGGGTCGCAACTCAAAACGGTCGATCCGCGCGTTGCCTTCCCAGGGAGTGCCCCCCGTTGGGTTGCCGGCGTTGTTGTAGTTGCGGCGTAGGTAGTACACCACCAGGGTGTAGATGCCGCGGCGGCTGACAAGAGTGTCCCAATCCGCATTTCTACCGTTCCGATCG
>NZ_JANSJL010000024.1:0-2850 GCF_047502745.1 Synechococcus sp. F70.1 | reverse complement strand
CATCCCTGCGGGATCGGCTCTAGCTTCCAAAAGGCAACAACCGGGATAGCGTCATTGGGTCGGCGGATCCAGCCCGGCGTGTAGAGCCGTTGAATGACATCCGGGATCCCGTCCCCAAGTCGATCAGATTGCTGTGGGTTCTGCTCAGTGTCGTTGTAAATGTAAAGAGCCTCCGCCAGATCCTGCTGGATGTATTCCATAGCTTGGGTCAGCTCCGCCTGCACCTGGGTACGGCCCGTCTCTTCCCGATCCAGCCGCATCGTCTCGATGACAATCATCGCGGTGGCCAGGAGAAAGATGGAGGCAACCAGCAGTGAGACCAACAGCTCAATGAGGGTAAACCCTCTGCTGGCTTGGCGGCGAAAGATCAACACAGGCCAACACCTCCATCTTTCAACAGGTTTTGCAGGAAGGAACTTAGGCTCTACCTCAGGGTACAGCAGGTCAGTTAGGCAAGGGGAAAGCCCGGCACCTCTGGTTGGGATTCTCGCCTCTGGCAATGGCTATCTGCCGGCAAACATCTCCCAAGTTGGCAGCAGGGTTAACTTCTACAAAGGAGGTGGCTAGTGGAAAGAGCCAGACATTGGCATTGGCCAAGTTCTGGTTAGCCGAAACCACCTCCCTCCTCAAGCCAGGCAGCGCTCGGCGAGTGTTTGGATCAAAAGAAAAGCGGTGGTAAACCCTCACACCCATGCGAAAGCTGCAGGGCACCCCCTGAATGACCCTGTTTTCACGGCGGTCGATGCAAGGTGCCCCTGCGTCGCGGAAGGTTTGGATGACGTATTCTTCGGGGTTACGCCCCGGCACTTGAACCCGAGCCACGCGAATGGAATAGTTGTTCCCCTCTGTGTCCATATCGGTAGGAGGTGGGGTATTTGCCAGCGGGTTGGCTCCCACCCTGGGCAGACGGGCCAGTTGAGCCCGATCCTGAAAAGCGCGAGGGTTGGCAGCCAGCTCGATATCCACCAGAGTGCGGATGCGGTCTACCTCTTCCTGGGCTAGGCGGTTGGCCAGCTCCACCCGCTCGCTCATGGCACGCCGGTAGGCAATCACCGTGAGGGTAGGGGCCAGGGCAGCCATGGCCAGGGCCACGAGGACGACCGAAGCCAAGACTTCAATGAGGGTGAAACCCTCCGCTTGGTGTTGCTGCCAAAGCCGCCACTTGTTCATGGATCCCTCCCTCTTCTGCCCCTACCCTAAATCTGCCCCTGACCGGCCAGGTCAGTATCAGTTAAACTCCTCGCAGCCACCAATCCGGGCAGACGGATCCAACCGCACACCCGGCTGATTCTGGAGTGCGCAGCGCAGCCGCCGCACGTACGGATCTTGTGGATCTAGCTCCCGCAAGAACTCGGTACGCGTGTTGGAGGGGAATTGGAAGCGGGACGACACAGGGCCGGGGCGGCGGGCAATTTGCAAGCCCACGTCATAGCCGAAGCGGCGGTTGGGTGGGTAGTAGTAGTCGTAACCGCGCACAAAGGTTGGATCCGGCACCAAGTTGGGCGGCTCGAAGCTGTGCTGCAGGAAGGGGCCGGTGGCGTAGGTGCTGTAGTTAAGCTGGATCATCGAGCCGCTGAAAAAGAGGTTGACATCTCTCCACAGCTCGTTGAGCCGCAGGAAGTTATGCATGCCGCCGGCAGTTTGATGCAGCCGCGACGGGAGGACACCGCTAACGGCCACCGCGTTGACCCGCGTTTCCCTGGCCGGCTGCAGCTGCCGGTTTTGGGTGCCGTTGTCGTTGCGGCGGCGCTGGTCCACATTGGTTGAAGCCAGCTCTTGGAAGCGGGGAATGGGAATAGGCCGGCGGGTTACTTCATCCAGGATCACCCCCAGCACCGGGTTTTCGCCGGCAAAGCCAGTGGGAGTCTTGTTCAGGTCCAGGGTGAACGGCTCCACATCCACCCAGACCAGGCCATCGCCATCGCCGCCGTTACGGTCGATCTGAACCTGGATGGTGTTGCCGTTGTGCTTGACGTAGAAGCAGAGGCCATTGCGAATATCTTCACTGCCCTCGTGGTTAATGTAGTATCCGTCCGCATACTTGGACGCGGGAGTGTAGGCTTGGGTCGCGGCGCTTTTGTTGACTCGGGCATAGGGGTTGAGCACCATCTGCGGCTGAATTTCTAGCTGAATGGGGTTGCCGGGAGGCTCAGGAACCAGATCCAACCCAAACAGCGGATCCCGATCCAAAACATCCCAAGGCTCGTCGGAGTCGCGAACGCCGTTGTTGTTCTTGTCCCAGAAGTTCAGTTGGCCGTCTCCGTTCCAGTCTTTGATGCGCAACGTGCTGGGGCGGCTGTTACCGGTGTAGGCGGTGTACTTGAAGCGGTCGTTGAAGTTGGGGCGAAATACCCCCGGCACCCAGAAGCCACCGTCTGAGGGATTGACCTGTTCATCGCCACAGCGAGTTTTTCCGTCCGTGTTGAGCAGTTGCCGCCGCAATCGCCGTGCCCAGTCAGGGCTACCCACAGCAGGAGTTCCAGAAATCTCGGAGCTGGTCCTCTCAGCAGGGCGGATGCCAGGCTCCTTGCTAGGATTTGCAATCTGAGAGGGCAAGTTGCCCTTCAGGCCATTGCGGGCGGCATAAGCTGGCTCGCCAAACATCCAGTTAAAGGCCGCTTGCAAAGCTTCGGCAGGGCTGGGCCACTTGGGCGGCTTGGGCACCCCTGCTTTCACTTCCAGCACCGGGGAAAGCTCCGGCTGCAGAGCAATGGTTACGCCCTCGGCAGGAGCCGCAGCCACCGTATTCACGCTGATGGTCTCCGGCTCCGGATCGGCCTCGACTGCCTGAATGGGGCGCAGCTCCACCGTGTTGGGCTTGGCTGCCATCCACTCGCCCAAGGGGCTCTT
>NZ_JANSJL010000023.1:0-564 GCF_047502745.1 Synechococcus sp. F70.1 | reverse complement strand
TTGAAGTTAGGAAAGCCTGACCCTCAAGAACTACTTGGTTTCCAGATCTGCTGACTAAAATCCTCGTAACTTGAAGAGTTATTCTACCTGTTATAACAAACTCTGGTACTTCTTCTCTGAGCTCAATTGTTGTTAGACTGCCATCGGGCCGTAATGTTGTCGACGTAGACGATACTCTTTCCCTGAGACGGGTAATTCCTATCTCACCCGAGAATGCCGTATTAACCCTGAGGCGACGGTCTCCGACTCCACTAGAAATCAACGCGAGACCATTTTCCGTTGAAAGATCCACGCGAGTGCTCAGCCTTGCGTTGTTTGGAGCAAAAGCCACAACCTCAAGTGGTGGAACTCGTTCGGCAATGCGAATGGCGATGCGGTTGTCGTCAGTGGGTGCAATTATGGCTTCTATGCCTTGCAGCCGAGCTTCACCGCTTCCTTGATTTGGCGATGACCGAACAGGAATAGAGACCCCGCCCCCAAACCTAGGGTTGATAAAGTCCAGCCGTAGACTGGTGGTCTCCAGCACCGAGCCGGGGGTAAAGCGATACTCCTGGGCCGAGACAA
>NZ_JANSJL010000022.1:0-564 GCF_047502745.1 Synechococcus sp. F70.1 | reverse complement strand
TTGTCTCGGCCCAGGAGTATCGCTTTACCCCCGGCTCGGTGCTGGAGACCACCAGCCTGCGGCTGGACTTTATCAACCCTAGGTTTGGGGGCGGGGTCTCTATTCCTGTTCGATCAACGGCAACTCGGGGGAGTGGAGAAGCTCGACTCGAGGGTATAGAAGCCTTGATTGCACCCACGAACGATAATCGCCTCGCCATCCGGATTGCAGAGCAAGTTCCTCCCCTTGAGATTGTTGCTTTTGCTCCGAATGACGCAAGGTTAAGCACTCGTGTGGATCTCTCGACACCGAATGGTCTTGCATTGCTTGCTAGCGGAGTAGACGACCGCCGCCTTAGGGTTAATACAGTATTCTCGGGTGAGATAGTGATTACGCAGCGAAGAGAAAGGGTCTCAGCTACGTCGACAAGATTACAACCTGACGGAACCCTACAAGTAACTGATCTTAAAGAAGAAGTAGAGGAGCCTACCAGAATAGGTAAAATAACTCTTCAAGTTAAGAGGATTCTGGTCAGCAGATCTGGAAACCAAGTAGTTCTTGAGGGTCAGGCTTTCCTAACTTCAA
>NZ_JANSJL010000021.1:0-2827 GCF_047502745.1 Synechococcus sp. F70.1 | reverse complement strand
ATTCACAGCAGGGTCTGGAATATGCTCAACGGGCTTGACATTGCCTCGCCAGGCCGCTCCCATAATTTGCATGGTCTGGTAAATCATCGTGTTCCAGCCTTTGTCTCTCAAATAATTCAGACCTTCGGCTACATCTGGCGAGGCCAGATCATGGAACAGGATTAAGGCATCGTCGGCAGCATATCGCTCCGCTACCTGAGCATCTTGCAAGGGGGCTGGTGAGGTGTGGTCTCCATCGATGAAAATCAGAGACCAGCGGCGATTCTCTGTCTTGGCGATCTCCTCTACCTTTGCTGGGCTATAGCCAGGGTAGAGGCTGACGTTGGAGCGGACTCCAGCTGAGCGGAGAGACTGATCAACGCTTGCATAGACTTGAGGATCAGCCAGAGCAGGGTCCACCACATCAAGGGCAACTCCTCCTGCTGCCAAGTGAGCGGTTGACCAGCCTAGCCAGCAGCCAATTTCTAGGGCGTTTTTTCCTTTGAACTCAAGTGCAGTGTTGTACAAGATGTGCGCCTCGTCCCGAGTGACAAAGCCAATACCAGGTTGACGTCGATCTGCATACCAGAGATGTGGAACTTCCCTCCTCAAAAAAGGCCAGGGGTGAGACCATGGGTCAATAGCGGCTAGAAAGGGGAAGCAGTAGTCAAGGTTTACTCTTTTCTGATTTGCCGAGACGTAGTCGTATCTCTTGACTAAAGTAAGTTTCTCAGTAGGGTAGCTTAGGTATACTTCGACCCTAAAACCTTCGGTTGTAAGTGCAGTGTGAGTTTGCTTTGTTTTGCTCTCGCCTGAAAGATGTATAATGCCTAAGGGAGACTGAGGTAAGGAGGGATCCACCCAGCGCTTCCTTTGGGAATCCCATAGAAGCTCTTGGTAATTAGCTAGCCAGTTACAGCTCAGGGGCAGGAGCTCAACTCTATCTAGACCTAAGTCTTTGTAAATGGCTAAGTTTAAAGCGAATTGATCTGTAAGGATGTCAAGGCGTTTGTAAATGGCTTGACCCAGTCTTCTGCTCCATGCCAGCCAGTGAGGAGATTGCCTAGCCCCAGAAAACACACCAGCATTTAGTAACGGCTCTATCTCTAAACCGGCAAAATCAGTGTAGTGAAAGTAAAGGCTGTACTGCACAGCTATCCAAGCATGTCTTAAGGATCTGGCCCCGTGTTTAGCAAATAATTCTGGGACTATTGCAAAGCCCTTTCCTTTTGCTCCCAAAGCAAGAAGCTCAATTGCAAACCAGTCTTGCACCCAAGCATCCGCATCAATCCAAATGTAAATTTCGTAGCCTGGGAAGTATTCAGGCAGGAAGGGCCTGGAAACTAGTGCCTTAAGGTACTTGGGCTTTCTATCGCCATCTGGAAGATCATAGTTCCAACCTGGCTCAACAACGTGATCAACATACTGACCTATCCATTGCAACTGCTCCGGTGTGCAGCCTACATCGAAAAATCCGATATCTACAGATTGTCCCTGGGGCTTCTCTCGGATAGAGAGGATAGTTCCCTGAACCAATTCAAAAAAGTTGCTATCGGCACTTGTAACGATGATAGTCGAGTTCATGACTCCTGTCTTTCTCCACTTAAGAACTTACTTGCTGTTGAAAGAATGAGCTCTGTTTACGTAGCAAAGAGCTCCCCTTTGACCGGCTATGATTTTCCCCTGCCAGAGGAGATGGGATGGATCCAGGATTTGATCAATCTGCTTGCAGTCTTGCTCAGAAGTAAACTCCACGTAAATCACCTTGATGTCTTTGAGCTGCTCTTGCAAGCTGGTCAACACCTCCACCTCATCTCCACCTGTAGCCACCCTGAGCACATCGATGGGCTCCAAACCCAACTCCTTGAGGGCTGCCCTGGCTTCTCGGAAAGGGAGCAGCTGCTCCACTCCCCACTCGGCCTGAGGATCCTCCAGCCAGAGGCGACGGGTTCTGCAGCTATTCTGCCCCGCTAGGCCCCACCGGATGCACAAAGCAGTTGCCCAAGCTGAGAATATTCTGCCGCAGCAGGTGTAGAGCTAGGGGATCCACCTCGAAACAGTGAATAGCCGCCTCAGGGTGAAGAGTTCTGAAACAAGCGCTGGCCACGCCCACCCCCGCTCTCACATCCACGACAACCCTGACATCAGAAAGAACAGAAACAGCAGGCTGATAGACTCGACTAAGTCTGGCCACCGTTCCTTCGTACTCGACGCCTTCGTACCCCCACAGCCCAGCTGACGGAACGGAGCTGCGGCCTTGGACTAAGTCAATGAGAAAAGTTTCTGTTATGTTTCCCGCATTGGCAAAGAGGAGCTGGGTGTCTTCTCCCAGGATGAAAGCAAAGCTGGTTCTCAAAGGCCGCCCCAGCCGCTGCAAGTCTCCCACCGCGCACACCACCGCATCAAAGCTGGGCCAACTGGCTGGCTCCCCTCTCACCTCGTGAACTCGCTCGGGCACTCCCTTCTGCTGCAGCAGGGCGCAGGGATCCCCAAACCCCTCTTCCACGTACAGCTCCAGCCGCGGCAAGTCCAGCAAGTCCGCGGCTATCACCCCAGGACAGCCTCGGCCAACAAATACCCTCAGTCGCTCCTGCACGCGATGCAGCTCTTGAATGGGCTCGTAGATTCCTAGTCGTGTGTCTATCCAGGCAGAGCTGGCCGTGCTGACAAAGTAGCGCACATCAGAGCGGGGCGAGTAACGAAAGGGCTCCGGCAGCTCTCCCCCAAACACCCAGTCCAGCAGGTTCTGAATGCGGTGGCGGGGATGCCAATTTTCATCAAAGGTGTGGAACACGCGGAGGGCAATTTGAAAGGCTACTTGGGGATGGACTAGGAAGTAGCGAAGTTT
>NZ_JANSJL010000020.1:0-2875 GCF_047502745.1 Synechococcus sp. F70.1 | reverse complement strand
GGAGTCGTCGGCAGCGTCAGATGTGTATAAGTCACAGGTCGGATCGAACCCGATCCACTCGATCCCCTCGACGCCCTCAAAACGCTTGGCCATCACTTGAAGGGCCTCCGGGTTGTTATCGACCAGAATGAAGCGCCGACCCAGCTCGAGCGCCGCTACGCCCGTTGTTCCACTGCCGGCGAAGAAGTCAAGCACAATCCCCCCTGGGCGAGATGACGCCTGGACGATACGGCGGAGGATTCCCAGAGGCTTCTGGGTAGGATACCCGGTCTTCTCAGCACTGTTCGTCGGAACGATCGTATGCCACCATGTGTCCGTTGGCAGTTTTCCGCGAGCCGCTTTCTCTGGGCCAACCAGCCCCGGAGCCATGTAGGGGATGCGCTCGATTTCGTCCACGTTGAACACATGCCGACCAGGAACCTTTGCGTACAGCAGTATATTGTCGTGCTTGGGAGGCCATCTGTTCCTCGGACGCCCACCGTAGTCATAGGCCCAGATGATTTCGTTCAAGAACGACTCGCGGCCGAAGATGCCGTCAAGAAGCACCTTGCAGTAGTGCACCTCGCGGTAGTCCACGTGAAAGTAGAGGCTTCCGTGCGGCGCCAAGACCCGGTGAGCCTCGACTAAACGAGGCTCCAAGAAGGCTAGATAGTCGTCGAAGAGGTCGATAAAGCGCTTCTTCCCCACGACGATGCTCTCGTAGCGGCGGCCTTGGAATCCGACGCGGTCGCCCCGCTCGGAGCGCACCGTTTTGAGCTGGGTGCGCTCTTGGACCTTTCCGGTGTTGAACGGGGGATCAATGTAGATCAGGTCCACGGACGCCGTTGGAAGTACTCGAAGTACCTCGAGGTTGTCAGCGAGGTAGATTCTGCCAATCACGTTGTTATCCATTGGATTCGTGTTTTGTGAAGGTACTCGCTCGTCTTGATGTAGTACTGGGCGTAGTTAGCCCAGTAGAGCTTGACCTCCTCGCCACCCGCTGGCGGCCTCATGCCCTTGAGGACGGCCCTCTCTAAAGCCCGGCTCTTGACTGAGGCCTTCGAAACCGGTATATCCATTCCCATGGTCAAAGATAGTAAGTAAGCCGCAAGGAAATGCAGCCAGCTGCGGCGTTATCCCCTGTCAAGTAGAGGATAGTTAGTAGTCAGCGGAGGGAGGCTTTCCTTTACACACTGCTTGATGTCCCTCATAGGCCCCGTAGCGCACAGGCTCTGCAAAAGGGGAGTGGAGGGTGGCCTTAGAACAAAAAAATCGGGCCCCACCTACTCTCCCGCCGGTGAAGGCAGTACCCTCGGTAGAAGGCGCTTTCACTGCTCTGTTCGGGATGGGAAGAGGTGGTTCACGCCTTCGTTAGGGACCCTTTTAGTGCTTTGAGGGAGCTTACGCCCGCCTCAAAGCTATCTTTAACAGCGGAGGGGATATGCGGATTACGACACGGGCAATTAGTACGGCTCGGCTCAACAGGTTACCCTGCTTACACCTGCCGCCTATCGACGTGGTAGTCTCCCACGGCCCTTAAGGGACGCCTCATCTTGGGGTGAGCTTCGCGCTTAGATGCTTTCAGCGCTTATCTCGTCCGCACATAGCTACCCAGCGGTGCTCCTGGCGGAACAGCTGGTACGCCAGCGGTGCGTCCACCCCGGTCCTCTCGTACTAAGGGCGGGTCCCCTCAAGCGTCCTGCGCCCGCGACAGATAGAGACCGAACTGTCTTGCGACGTTCTGAACCCAGCTCACGTGCCACTTTAATGGGCGAACAGCCCAACCCTTGGGACCGCCTGCAGCCCCAGGATGTGACGAGCCGACATCGAGGTGCCAAACCTCCCCGTCGATGGGGGCTCTCGGGGGAGATCAGCCTGTTATCCCCGGAGTACCTTTTATCCTTTGAGCGATGGCCCTCCCTTGAGGAACCACCGGATCACTATGCCCGGCTTTCGCCTCTGCTCGACCCGTCGGTCTCGCAGTCAAGCACCCTTGTGCCATTGCACTCTACGCACGGTTGCCAAGCGTGCTGAGGGTACCTTTGGGAGCCTCCGATACGCTTTTGGAGGCGACCACCCCAGTCAAACTACCCACCAGGCACTGTCCCCTGCTGTACAGGGTTAGGCCGCATACACCAGAAGGGTGGTATTTCACTGGCGGCTCCACCCTGACCGGAGCCAGGGCTTCTCAGCCTCCCACCTATGCTACGCATCCAATGCACGCGGCCAATACCAAGCTGTAGTGAAGGTTCACGGGGTCTTTTCGTCCCGTCGCGGGTAACCGGCATCTTCACCGGTACTACAATTTCACCGAGCTCGCGGCCGAGACAGTGCCCAAGTCGTTATGCCATTCGTGCAGGTCGGAACTTACCCGACAAGGAATTTCGCTCACCCAACTCTATGCCTTTCAGCATAGGGTGGACTCTATCTTGGACTTGGCTTCGGTCCAACCCCCTTTCCTATGAGCTCCGCCCGAACTTTCTCTAAGGCTTGACGCCGCCGAGAATTCATCCGCATCGCTATGTCAATAATCTCTAAGAGACCCTCCACACTTAGGTGCTTACCCTCTTTCATCTTGTGGACTACTCGCCGAAAACGAGTAAAATCCACTTGCTTCTGCGTTTTGAGAGGGTGCTTAGTAAAGAAATCACACACTTTTTCCAGCCCTTCCAGAGAGCGGATGCGAAAAGCATACCGGTCTCCCTGGTTAGGCCTTACGACACCATGCCCAAAGAAGCGCTTGAGGGCATAGAGGACAGCGATGCTTCGGCGGTGCTGCACCACCACGAATTCCGGAAGCACTTGATACCCTAAGGCAGTTTTGGGATTTGGGAGGATAGCGATGTGAAAACATCCTTCTCCATCTGTGAATCCCACCACCCATTCAGGCGAAAGC
>NZ_JANSJL010000019.1:0-582 GCF_047502745.1 Synechococcus sp. F70.1 | reverse complement strand
CGCCCTCTTCTTCGGAAAGGAGAAGCCTACCGCCCGGCAGCTCCGGCTCGGGCTGGAGCTGGAGGAGCCGTCCGTCCGGGAACTGCACCGGAAGTGGGACTTGGATGTCCAGCGGGAGAAGGAGAGCCGCACCCGTTTTGCCCAGCGGGCCCTCAAACCCGAGGAGGTGCGACGGGAGCTCGAGGCCACCGATCAGGTCCTGGGGGACCCAAAGGCCGTCCGGAACTTTGTCCTGCTCGCCTGCCAGAAGCTGGGGATCCAGGTGCAGGCCGACCACAGGCAGGCCGATGTGTGGCACGTGACCGCGCAACCGGCAGCTCTGAAGGGAGTCCCCGAGGCGATTCGTCATGCACTCCCCATCGATTCCAGGGGACGCTGGACGATCTCGTTCACGAGCCCCACGCCCGAGGGAGCCGAATACGTCGGTCGGAACTACCCCTTCGTCGTGGCCCTGGCCCGTTACGTGTTCGAGCAGGCCCTGGAGGGGGCTCGGCAAGCCGTGGCTGCCCGGTGTGGGGCGATCCGCACCCGCGCTGGGCAGCGCCTCACTACCTTGGTCCTGCTCCGGCCGAGGTTCCAGCT
>NZ_JANSJL010000018.1:61693-65626 GCF_047502745.1 Synechococcus sp. F70.1 | reverse complement strand
GAGCAGCTTGGCAGGGAAAGGATGAAAGCTTTTGTTGCAGGGGCTACGGGAGAAACGGGGCGGCGTATTGTCAAAGAGCTAGTGGATCGCGGCATCCCGGTACGGGCGTTGGTGCGCAGCCGCGAGTTGGCCGCTCAGGTTCTGCCCTCCAAAGCGGAAGTGGTGGTGGGGGATGTGCTGGATCCGACCACGCTGGAGGCTGGCATGGAGGGATGCACGGTGGTTCTCTGTGCTACGGGAGCCAGGCCCAGCTGGGATCCCTTGCAGCCCTACCGAGTGGACTATGTGGGCACCAAAAACTTAGTGGATGTAGCCAAAGCCAAAGGGATCCAGCACTTTGTTTTAATTTCCTCCCTGTGTGTTTCTCGGCTGTTCCACCCCCTCAATTTGTTTTGGCTAATCTTGGTCTGGAAAAAGCAAGCCGAAGAGTACTTGCAAAAAAGCGGCCTCACCTACACTATCATTCGGCCAGGGGGCCTGAAGAACCAAGACAATGAGGATGGCATTGTCCTCTCTCCACCAGACACTCTATTTGAGGGCAGCATTCCTCGCACCAAAGTAGCCCAAGTGGCTGTTGAAAGCCTATTTCAGCCGGCAGCGAAAAACCGCATCTTCGAGATCATTGCTAAGCCCGGTGTTCCCAGGCGGGAGTGGAGTGAGCTTTTTGCCGTAGCAGGCTAGGTTCCGCACTGCAAGAACGCCTCCGTCAGCCGTCGAGCGTGGGGTGAGTGTCTCACCGGAAAAAAGTAGCGTGAAAGCCTTCACCTCAAGGCCTAGCGGGTTATAATCTTCCCAGATTTTCGGAGGTTCCCGCTATGACCATGCAGCTCCCACCTCAGTGTGAAAGCTTAAGAGAGCAAGTTGAAGCGATTCTCAACCTCTGGCAGCAGGATCCCACGCTTTCAAGTAAGCAAGACACAAAGCGGGTTCAGGCTTCACTGAGCAAAGCAATTTCTCCAACCTTTGAGATTGTGTTTGCTGGTGCCTTCAGTGCTGGTAAATCGATGTTAATCAACGCTTTGCTGGAAAGGGAGCTTCTCTACAGCGCTGAAGGACACGCCACAGGAACCGAGTGCTACATCTCCTATGCAGAACCTGATGCCGAAAGAGTAGTGCTGACCTTCCTCAGCGAGCAGCAGGTGCAAGAACAAATGGATGCTTTCTGCAGTCGCCTAGGCTTAGCGCTCCCTAGTGGCAACGGCTTAGAGGAGGCTACACTCAGTCGCCTCAAGGAGCAAGCTGAGGCCATTGTTCAACAAGAAGGCGGCAAGAGCAAGTCAGAGCGGGCAAAGCAGGCAGATGCGCTGCGCTTGTTGGTTGAAGGTTTTCAGCAAAACCGTGTCAGGATCTACCCAACTGAAAACGGAGTATTCTCTATGGAGCAGCTTAACTTAGGCAACCTAAAAGAAGCTGCAAGTTTTGCCCGTCGAGGTGCCAACAGTGCGGTTTTGCGGAAGATCGAGTACTACTGTCATCATCCTCTACTAAAGGACGGAAATGTTATCGTCGATACTCCTGGTATTGATGCACCAGTTAGGGCAGACGCTGAACGTACATATCAAAAAATTGCTCACCCGGATACTTCCGCAGTTGTCTGTGTCCTCAAATGCGCCTCAACTGGCGAGCTAACTAAGGAGGAAACAGAACTTATTGAGCGCATCCAGAGTAATAGCAGCATTCGAGACCGAGTTTTTTATGTGTTTAACCGCATTGATGAAACCTGGTACAACCCGCAGCTAAGGCAGCGGCTAGAAACCATTATTGATCAGCAATTCCGTGGAGCCCGTATATTCAAGACAAGTGCCCTGCTTGGCTTCTACTGCTCACAGATCAAGGGAACTGGCCGAGGGAACAGATTTGGCTTAGACACGATCTTCTCAGAAAGTATAAGGGAACTGGGCAGTAAGGAACAGACTCCTCAGTTTGTCATCGAGTTTGTCAAGTACTGTAGCTCAGGAAGACTGATTGGCACTCCCTTTCGCCCTCTAGTGCATGGCTACGAAACGCCTATAGATAACTATGTCCGAATCCTCAGCGAGTGGGGCATGCCTTTGGTTAATCACATGATCAAGGATAGCGGCATAGAAGAGTTTCGTAGTGGGATTACTCGTTATCTAACAGAAGAAAAGCGTCCGCAGTTGTTTCTAGCGCTTGCCGATGACTTGCGGCCCCTTTGTGTTGAGCTTAGGAAGTCTTACCTTGATCTCTACAGGGACTTGGATAGTCAGCCTAGGGAAGTCAGTGGCATGATTGAGTATGAACTAGCGCTTATCAACCAGCAGCTAAACAAAATAGGAAGAGACTTTTATGACCACATTGAAACTATGGTTAACGAAATTATTAACGGCATGGATAAAGACTTTGAATCTGATTTTCGCAAGTTGCAAGCCAAGATGGTGCGTAGGCTGGATGAACTTCTAGACACCTTCTCCGTGGATGGCACCTATAGCCAAGCTGTTCGTATTCATCAGCGTAACTCCACAGCCCCATTTCTAGCTGTCTTGGTTGAGGCCTTCTACTATCTCTCGAACCACCTAGAGGATATACTAGTTGAATCCGCCATTACAGTTGTGGAGAACTCTTTCCGCCGGCTTATCGATCGAGTGCGTAGCTCAGATTACTACAAGCAGCTACTCCGTCTGCTCGGGTCTGATGGGGAAATAGAGAAGAAGCTCCTAGAGGTTAAGGACAAAGTTTGCACCTCCCTGGTCAGCGGTGCTCGAAAAGAGTGTGACCGGTACTTGAGAGAGAGTCCTCGCTTCTATGATGAGGGTACTTTCTCGATTTACCAGTTTCGCGAAGTTTTGAAGCAAACTGCCCAATCCTACGACATTTCTGCTATTCGAGACGCTGAGCCTGGGATCCGGCAGTTACTCAAGCTTGACTTTGAGCCAAAAGTTAGCCAGACAATACGTTCTAACTTCCGTCAGGAAACCAACAACACTCTCAAGACTCAGCTGTTGCCGGTTGCTAGGCAGATAGCTGATGAGATTTTGCAAAAGTACCCTGAGGCGAAGCAGTTTATGGAGGCAACTTTAAGGAAGGAGGCCGAAGAAAAAATTGCCCTTAACCAGCAGCGTCTGAAAGAATTGGATGCAAACATAGACAAATACAACCGAGCTGTTTCTGGGATCAACCTCTGCCTGCAAGCTTTAGGCCTCAATCGTGAGATGCTGCCCCTAATTCTTCTCCCTGATTCCTCTGCCACTGTAGAGTCGACTGAGATTTCGGAAAGCTCAAGTGAGAGAAACACAGATCAAGTGTCTGCTCCTGCAAGCACTGCATCTTCAGCGGAGAGCTTTGCAGAGTTAGATAGTTTCCTTGACGATCTGACTTGATGACCTGAGATAGAGAGGCCTGTTTTTGGATCCCCGGCTGGAAGTATGGGGTTTAGGTCGATACCTTTAGGTCAGTACCCAAAAGGGATTGTCTCCAGGCGAGAAGCTTTTAGAGTTGCTAGCTTGGTGAGAGCAGCCCAAGAAGCCCTAACCAAAAAAGAAGAGCTAAGCTGGAAGGAGCTGACTGGTTTGGTGAAGGGATTAATTGTCATCTCTTGCTGCCAGGCAGTAAGGGTTGGCAAGCCGGTAGAGTAAGGCTGCGGCTAGCTGTGGAGGTAGACTTTGAGCCGGATGATGGAGGCTCAGAGAGCCAGGGTGGATCCCCTCTGGATGACCTGCGGGAAAGTGAGTGGTAGCCCAGACTAGCAAGACGCAGGGGAGGTTAGGCAAGTGTTAAGTAATGATCAGCCTCAGGAGCGCTTTGTTGAGCTAGATACTTCCCAAAATACTGTCATCGACATAGGAGGACGACTGATCTACTTGCAGGAGTTTGCTGGAACATGCTCGAACGTTGTTCGCAACAGCTTCATACCCAGCTTATATAACAAACTTAGCGACAGAGAAATCTCAGTTCCACAGGTTAACTTGAGCGAAA
>NZ_JANSJL010000018.1:56275-61593 GCF_047502745.1 Synechococcus sp. F70.1 | reverse complement strand
AAGGAACCAGCGCATCCTCATCCCGCCAGCTGTGCGGGAGTACGTCTTCCAAAGGGATGGCTTCCGCTGTCGCAGTTGCGGCAAATCGCCGCCAGAGGTGCAGCTTCAGGTCGATCACATCATTCCCCTTGCCCAGGGCGGCAGCAACGACATCAGCAACTTGCAAACGCTGTGCAAACTCTGTAATCAGCGCAAAAAGGACAGGTGGGATCCCCGCTTTCGCCGCCATTTCGATCTCTAGCTCAAACAACGGGAGGAAAGCTTAAAAAGGGCGGGCGGGTGAGGAGGCCGGTTGTTGAACCAACCTCCACCTCCCATCCTTCGGCGGGCGCGAATTTGGTGCGCACATAGCCCAAGCCCCAGTAGCCTTGGGAGGTGGAGCCAGCGCTGGTTAGCACACCGATCTTTTCCCCTTGGCGCACAATCTCGGCACCAGGCTGGGCCTCGCCCTGGAGGCGGATCCCCCAGAGGGTTTGGCGAATGCGCCTATAGGTTACCTGCTTGGCCAAGACTTCCTGGCCAATGTAGCACCCCTTGGAGAGGGAAACGGCGTGCCATAGGCCGGCTTCCAGAGGGTTGTAGTCGGGGGTCAGCTCGTGGTCAGCAGCAGGGCGACCGGCCTCCAGGCGCAGGGCTTCCCAAAGTTCGGCTGAGGCCAGCTCCGCTCCAGCTTGCTGCAGGCAGCTAGCAAGGGCGGCTTTGTGTTCGCTGGCCCCCCAGAGGGTAAATCCCGGCTGGGCAAGGCCGCTGCCACAAGCCAAATGGACAGGGATCCCTTGAATCTCCACCTGGCGGTGCTCGTATAGCTTTGTCGGGATCCCTTCTGAGGTCACCACCTTCTCGAGGAGGCGCTGGCTCTGCGGGCCAATTAACCCAAAGGCAAAAGTCTGGTCGGTTGCATCAGCTATTTGGGCCCCGCGCACGAAGGGCAACAGGCGTCCCAAGCTCTGCAGTAAGAGGCGACGTCGCTGCGGCGAAGTCCAAATCCAGCAGGCCTCCTCTTCCACGTAGACCGTCGCCAGGTCTATGATCCCTGCTGTGGGGGTAACAAACACGGTATCTGCCCCCTGGCCAGGTTTAAGAGCCTTGAGATCCTGAGTGCTCTGGCTGTGCAAGTAATCCAGGGCGGCGGATCCCTGTATCCGCAAGCGGCCCCACGCAGAGCGATCCAAAAGCAGGGATCCCGCCTGGGCGGCTCCAAGCAGGGACGAGGGCGTGGGAACCTCAGAAACACCCGACATCGCTCACTCTAGAGGTGTCGCTTGGTTTTCTTCACCACCTTAGAATAGGCTAGTTCACCTGAGCGTCTGTGGCGGATCCCTGTGATCGAGGTTGAAGTCCACCAACAGTTGCGCCAGCTCTTGCGGCAGCTTCCCGATGCCGGGTGGCCCCATCAGTTGACGATGGCCCGCATGGTGGCCCGGGGATTGCGGCTGGGGCGCAGCACCTTGATCCAGGTGCCGGGCGGGGGTCAGCACCGCCTCAGCTATCTGCTGCCGGCTTTGATGTGGCCCCATGGTACCTTGCTGTGTGCCCCAGCGTCTGTGCAGGCGCAAATTCTGGGGGAGGAGATCCCCTGGCTGCAGCAGACTTTGCAGTTGCACAAACCGGTTTTGCAAAAGGATCGCTGGCCAGATGCCGACTTTCAAGGGCTGCTGTTGGTCGATCCCCTGGATTGGCTGCAGGCGCGCTTGAGGGGAGCAGAGATGCCAACCGGGATCCCGTTGATCTTGGACGGCGCCGAAGACCTGGAGGAGTGGGCCTACCAAGCGCTGACCCTAACCATCGAAGCCAACCACTGGCAGCAACTGCGGCAGATCTTTCCTGCTGAGGCTGAGCGAATCTCCCAGGCCCAGGTTCAGTTGGCTCTACAGCTTTTGCGACGGCCCCTTTCCCGCTGCTTAGTTCAGGCAGACGAACAGGTTCACCTGGAAGTAGCGCTGTCCCTGGTGGCCGGCTACCGCGGCTGGCTGCCGGATCCTTGGGATCAGCTCCGCCGGCGGCTTGGGGCCGAAGGGGATCCCGCTTCCCGTTGGGTCTGGTGGGCGGAAACCAATCGCGAGACCGGCCGCCTCACACTTCGCCACAGCCCGGTGGCTTTGCACGAATGGCTAGCGCCCATCTGGGCTACCCAACCCGTGGTCATTATCGGCGAGGCGCTGGATTTGGATCGGCAGGCAGAGAGCTATCGCTGGCGCTTAGGCTTACCGGATTTGACGCCCCTACGCTTTAGCTCAGGCGAAGAGTGGATCCGCTCCGGGGGGGAGCCCCTGCCCAGTTTGGCTCTCTATTTGCCGTGGCTGCCCTTGCCCAACAGTCCTCTGTTCCGGGAACACTTGCTGCAGGAGCTAAAGAGCCTGATTGCAAAGGCGCAGGGCTTTGTGGTGGTGCTGGTTTCGGATCAACCCCTCCAGGTGCAGGTCGGAGCTGCTTTGGCCGCTGAGTTTGGCTCGCGGGTACGGGTGAATAGCCCCTTTCGAGGAGAAAAGGGCATCTTGGTCTGCGACTGGTCCTACTGGCTGCAGCACAAGGCTAGCCTACCTTGCCCGGAGCTGCTGGCCATTGCCACCCTGCCGTTTCCCTCGATGGAAGATCCCAGGGTGGCCGCGCGAGTGCAGTATCTGCAGCGCAGTCGGCAGGACTGGTTTCGCCAATACCTTTTGCCGGTGGCAGCCAGTCAACTGCAGCGAGCCGTCGCTCCCTTGCGGCAGGGATCCGAAGTAGCTGAGGCCACTGGCTTGCCCCAACGTTGGGTGGCGATTCTGGATAGCCGCATCATTGCCCGCAGCTACGGCGTTGCCCTTCTCAATGCCTTGGGGCCAACTCTGCGCATCCAGCAGCCCAGCCAATTGTTTAACCAAAGCCAAGCCGAACCTGGGCTATCCTAGGATTAGCGCTAACCTTGTTTGGCGGGGATCATGACCAGTCCTGCTCTCAGCCCCAATCCAGCACCGCACCTGCAAGCAGTTTGGAAGTCGTTGCGGCAGGCCATCGTGGAAAGCTCAGGCTTCCAGGGATGGCTGCAGGGGCAGGAGTTGCCCAAGGAGGAGGCTGAGTTGGATCGCCTAGTGCATCGTTACCTGGAGCAGGCTCTGTCTCACTTGGCCTACTAGGATCCCCACAGCAGCAACCAGAACGGCAAAGTCAGCAAGGCTGCCACGTAGCCTACGGCTAGAGTTGTTGCCGTTAGCTCGCGATCCAAGTCGTATTCTTCCGCAAGCACCAGGGTGGCAACAGCAGGGGGCATACCCGTCTGCAAGACCAACACCAGCTTGGCCAAAGGAGGATAGGGAGTCAAGGCTAACCCCAAGCCTACCAAAAGGGGAACGGCAACAAGTTTGATGAAGAGGGCCACGGCGGCGGGGCGAAGGGATCCCCAGTGCGGCACCTGGGCTAGCCGTATGCCCAAAAGGATTAAGCTCAGGGGAATCGTGCTCCAGGCAAAGGCAGTGAGCCCTTGGGCTAGCCATTCTGGCAGAGGGTGGCGAGCCATTGCCAGGCCGACAAAGAAAGACCAGAGAGTGGGACTGCTTAGGACGCGGAGCGTGGCTTGCCAGGGAGGGGTGAAGGAAGCGCTGTAGCGGCTGGCAACCCAGACTCCCAGACCGTAGGCAGTAAAGAGGGTGCCCAACAGGTCGTAAAACAAAGCCCAGCCAAAGTAGGCGCTCCCGCCCACTGCTAAGCAGATGGGGTAGCCCAAATAACCCGTATTTCCCAGGGTGGCTGTCAGGTAAAAGCTGCCTCGCCGGGCTCTGCTCCAAAGCCAGGGATCCCACTCTTTCTTCCCCTGCCAGGTGTGGTGCTGCCACTGCAGCCAGGCACTGGCCAGGGCATACCCTAGCCCTGTGGCCAGCCAGCAGACCAAAGGGGCCGCCCAGAGCTGGCCAGAGAGGTCCGCCTTCTGCATAAACCCAAGGGTGCCCAGGGGAACCCCCACCCAAAACATGAAGCGGCCCAGCGCTTGGGGATTTAGCCAATGGCGCCAGGGGGGAGGTAGCCCTCTCTGCAGGACAAACCCCAGCAGCGTCCAGCCCAGCAGGGGGAGGTAGACCTGAAAAAGAGTGGTGAGCACCGCCTTCTAGAAGCCAAGGGGAAGGGATCCCTGCGGAGGGGTCTGCGGCTGTTCGCGCAGGGCAAAGATGCGCAGGATCACCTCCTCCACGACGCGGTCGGGGGTGGAGGCACCGGAGGTAATACCAATCTGTACTGGCCCGTCGGGCAGCCACCCTTCTGTAACGATTGGGTCTTGGTGGAGGGGCTTGTGGCGGATGCGGTTGGGCGGTTGGATGCAGTCGGGGCCGTCAATATGGTAAGAGGGCAGCCCTTTCGAGAGGGCAATTTCCTGCAGGTGGGTCGTGTTGGAGGAATTGAACCCGCCAATGACCACCACGACATCCAAAGGCCGCTCCAGCAGCTCAAACATGGCGTCCTGCCGCTCTTGGGTGGCGTTACAGATGGTGTTGAAGCTCATGAAGTGCTTGTCCAGCTCCTGGGGGCCATACTTGCGCAGCATCGTGATCTCAAACAGCTTGGCTATGGCACGGGTTTCCTCCTCGAGCATCGTCGTCTGGTTGGCGATGCCAATCCGCTCCAGATCCCGATCCGGATCAAAGTTGGGGGAGGTAGCCTTGCCAAAGCGCCGCCGAAACTCTTCTGGGTCCCCGCCTTCCAAAATGTAGCGGGCAACCCATTCGGCTTCTTCTAGGTTCAGCACCACCAGATATTTTTCAGCAAAGGAGCTGGTGGCCACGGTCTCTTCGTGGTCGTACTTGCCGTGGATGATGGAGGTAAACTGGGCAGCCCGGTGCTTGTCCACCTGGTTCCAAACGCGAGAGACCCAGGGACAGGTGGTATCGACAATCTCGTTGCCCTGGGAGCGGAAAAACTCCATTTCCGAGACACTTGCCCCAAAGGCGGGCCAAATGACCACATCTTCCGGCCGGATTTGGGAAAAGTCTTTCTTGCCGTCTGGGCCTTTCTCCACGAAGCGGATCCCCATCTCCTGCAAGTGCCGGTTGACCAGGGGGTTGTGGATGATCTCGTTGGTGATCCAGATTTGGCGATCGGGAAAGCGGTGCCGAGCTTCGTAGGCATACTCTAGCGCCCGCTCCACTCCCCAGCAAAAGCCAAACGCTTTGGCTAGATGGATGGTGATATCCCCCCGCTGATAGCGGTAGGACTGGGCGCGAATCTGCTCCACCAGGCGGCTTTTGTAAGTAGTCTGCAGCTCCCGTTGGGCCTGATCCTTGTACTCTTCGAATCCTTTAGCAAAGTAGGTGCTGGAGCTGCGCAGGGCTTTGCGCAGGGCGCGCGGGTCT
>NZ_JANSJL010000018.1:10152-56175 GCF_047502745.1 Synechococcus sp. F70.1 | reverse complement strand
TTTAGCAAAGTAGGTGCTGGAGCTGCGCAGGGCTTTGCGCAGGGCGCGCGGGTCTGAATGAGGCATGGCTGTCACCTCGGCTAGGCACTGCTGAGAACACTCTCTCAGCTTACGCCCTCTCTTGGGGATGCGGGCCATTCCAGCAACAGGACACCCTAGGCAGGCGGCTGCTCCTGCGTTTCCAGTTGCTGCAGCCGTTCCTGCAACTGGCGGGCGACAAGGGAAAAACTGCGTTCAGGCCAGAGAAAAGAGCCCAGCCCCACGGTCAGCAGGCCTAGGCCAATGGCGGCGGCGATGAGCAATCCCAAGGGCAGCTCCACCGAGCGCCACAGCAGAAACTGCACTGTCCGCAAGGTCGGGTTTTGGCCAGCTAGGACTGCCACTCCCAAAGCCAGCAGCAGAGTCAAGAGCAGGTTAAATAGCAAAAACATAGGAAAGCCGCTTGCACCGGTTCTATTCTGCCTTGTTTGCCGAGGGAGCAGACCAGGGCTGTACTGTGCCATCGGGTAGGATGGCTCCGCTCAGGTCAGCGCCAATCAGCACCGCTCCCCCCAACTTGGCTGCGCTCAGGTTAGATCCCTGCAGCTGGGCACGGGTTAGCTTGGCCTCCCAGAGGTAGGCTCCATGGAGATTGGCCTCCCGCAGGTCGGCAAAGCTAAGGTCAGCGCCGATCAAGTTGGCTTCCCAGAGGTTGGCGCCGCGCAGGTTTGCCCCTATGAGGTTGGCGGAGCTGAGATCGGCTCCCCGCAAATCGGCTTCCTGCAAGTTAATTCCACTCAGCTTGCCAAAGGAGAGGTTGGCCCCTCTCAGGTTTGCCCCCTGCAGCATGGCGCGCACCAAGTCTACGCCCACCAGGTTGGATTCTTGAAAGTTGCACTCGCCAGCAGCGTAGCTTGCCAGTAGCTCCTCGGCAGTGCTCACTCGGGGCATAGGGAATACTCCCCTTCTCAGCTTGTGCCAGCAACCCTTAGGGCTAGTCGGGGTGGTCCTGACCTAAGGCTATGTTAGCCAATATACTCGCTGCTTAGGTGTCTTCCGCTGCCTGGAGCGTTTGCTTGGCCACCTTTTCGATATGCAGCTCCAAGTAGCCGGTGGCTGGATCCAGTTGGCGGGAGAAGCGGTACTCCAGGCTGTCGGCGAGGACAATTTCGGCGGTGGTGTAGATGAGGCAGCCAGGGCGCAGGTGCCCTCCCCAAGTTCGGCCCTGGGCATTGGCAACGGCAAGGTGAAGATGGACGCCGTCCGGGCAGAGGGATCCGCTCAGGGACAGGATCTCCAGGGGCTCGGCCAGCAGGCAATCCTCGGTTTGGTCGGCCAGGCGCAGGGTGGCTTGGCGGAGGCTGCCAACGGCGCTGAGAACAAAGCCTGCCTGCAGGGGTTGTTGGCGGGCAAAGCGCTCCAGCTCCTGCTTCAGGTCTTGTCCGGGCAAGAGGCGCAAGGGGTAGATGCGCAGGGATCCTGGGGGTAGAGGCTGGGGGCGGCTAGCAGCGGAGATCCCTGGTCGCCAGCCCGGCTTGACCACCGGGTAAGCGCGGGCGATCACCAGGCAGTCGTCGGGCACAGGGTAGCGGGCAGGGATGGTGGAACCGGCGGCGATGGTGACATCGGATCCTATCTTGAGGGGAGCCACCAGTACCGAGTTGGCCCCTGTCTTGCTGCGATCGCCGATTTCCGTGAAGTGCTTCTGCTGGCCGTCGTAGTTGGCAATAACCGTGCCGGCGCCGATGTTGACCTGGGATCCCAACTTGGCGTCGCCTAGATACGCCAGGTGGGCAGCATTGGTGTGGGATCCAATCTGGGTGTTTTTGACTTCCACAAAGTTGCCGATGCGGCAGCCGTCGCCAATGCAGCTATTGGGGCGGATGTGGGCGTAGGGCCCTACCCAGACGTGGTTGCCGATCTGGCTGTGGCTGACCACCGAGTAGAGGATGTGGCAATCGGAGCCGATGGTGCTGGACTCAATCCAACTGCCCGGCCCCAGACGGGTGCGCGGCCCAATGCGGCACGGCCCTCGCAGATGGGTTTGGGGCTCGATCACCACATCGGGGGCCAATTCCACCGTCTCTTCCAGGCTGACGCTGTCGGGATCCACAAAAGTCACCCCCGCCTCCATCCAAGCCTCTTTGAGGCGCTCTTGAAGAATCTGGTAGGCCTGGGCCAACTGGCGGCGGTCGTTGATGCCGACGATTTCCCGCGGATCCTCAGCGTCCAGGGCGATGGCTTTCTCCAGCAGTTTAACTGCGTCGGTGAGATAGTACTCCTGCTGGGCGTTGTTCCGCTCTAAACTCGGCAGCACCCGTGCCAGGGCCGGCCAATGGAAACAGTAGACGCCGCTGTTGACGCGGCAATTTTGCCGCTGGGCCGGGGTGCAGTCGCGCTCTTCCACCAGCTCCAGGATTCGCTGCTGGGCATCGCAAAACACCCGCCCATAGCCATAGGGATCCGCCACCTGAGCCGAGAGCAACGTCACATCCGGCTGGACTTGGCGGTGGCGTTCCACCAGGGCCTGCAGGGTTTCCACCCGCAACAGGGGCACATCCCCGTTGACCACCAGCAGATCCCCCTGAAAGTCGCCTAGAACAGGCAAAAGCTGCTGCACCGCATGTCCGGTGCCCAACTGCTGGGCCTGCTCTACAAATTCAACCGGGTACTCCCGTAAGGTCTGTCGCACCTGCTCCTGTTGGTAGCCTACGATTACCAGACAGCGCTGGGGCTCCAGAGCCAGCACTGTCCGCAGCAGCCGCTCGATCAAAGACAAGGATCCCAGCTTGTGCAGCACCTTGGGCAATTGCGACCGCATGCGGGTGCCCTTGCCCGCTGCCAGGATCGCCACCGCTAGCTCCCGCTCCGCCATTTTTTGCTTTCCATCTGCCCCCATCAAGTATAGGCGGAAGGCGCTTGGAGCTTGGGTTCTCTCTCCCTCTGCCAAGGACTTGGAAACTGCGCTAGCCTGGTGGCAGGTGTAGGTAGGGCAGAGCATGGCCGAGGGCCGAGAGGCGCCCCCACCGCCACGCCAGCGGCTGGTTCGCGAGGCGGCCGGTTGGTTGGCAGTGCTGGGGGTGGTGATCCCGGGATTGCAGCGCTTCTACATGGGCCACAAGCGCTGGGGGTGGGTGTACTTGCTGGTGGGGCTGATGGTGTGGGTTCCCTCTCTTCCCCTGCAGATCCTCAGCTATGGGCTGCGAGCTCTCTGCTTGCTGGAGGGCCTGTGGTTGCTCACCATGACCAATGAGGACTTCGATTTCCGCTTCAACCGGGATCTCCTCGAGCTGGAATGGACCAGTGCGAAAAGTCGGGAAGTCCGGGATCCCGAGCAGCAGTTGGAGATCCAGTGGAAGCATGGCCTGCTCACCCGCGCAGAATATGAGGAACGCCGCCAACATCTTCGGGGGCATCCCAAAGGCCACTAGAGGTTGACCAAGAAAACTGGGTACAAGCCCCGCCCTTTAGGGCGGCTTTTGCTAGACTGCAACAGTCGCTCCATCCATTCATAAGAAGAGTGCAGCGTGCAGTCAAACGTATCTGGGCTCCGGCCCAGTAGTTGGGGTTATGGCATCCCCCATAGGGCTGAGGTTTAAACCTCATGCTCTTTCGCCTACGGCGGCGCGGAGCACTTTGTAGCTCAGCCGGCAGGATTCATCCTGCTGTCTGAGAAAGAATCCTTGTCCTTTAGGGCAGGGAGAATGTCAATTTCGCGCTTTGGTTAACGACCTCATGCCCTCCCCAAAGGCAGGACACAACCGCGGGCCGCGCACACGGCGATTTGCAGAGCCTGCAAAAGTGCGGTTTGCGCTGGCTGAAGCCATAATTGGAAGGTGGCCAATGTGCTGGCACCCCCTTGGGAAGGTTCCTGGCTGACGCTTCGCTTTGTCTTGAGGATCTAGTGGCCATGTACAGCAACCGTCGTGGTTTTCTGCGCTGGATAGCGCTTGGCTTGGGCGCGCTAGTGGGCCTGCTGCCTGCTTTGACGCGGCGCCGTTTCGACCGGGCCCTTGCGCAGGGCGCCCCTGTCAGTCCTAGGGCTGCTGAGCCGAAATTTGTAAAGGTTGCAACCCTTGCTGATCTGGAGAAAGGTCCCCTCAAGGTGAAAAACGCCTTTGGCAACAACACTGCCACGCTGTGGCTGGTCAAGGATCCCAAAAAAGCGGACTCGGTACTGGCTCTGGACGCAACCTGTCCCCACGCTGGCTGCGAGGTGGACTGGCGGGGCAAGAACTTCGTCTGCCCCTGCCATGGCTCAGCTTTTGCTGCTGATGGCAGCCGTATTCGCGGCCCAGCCGATGCCGACCTAACTGCCTACAAGGTTAAGGTCGAGAAAGAGGAAATCTTCGTGTCTAGAACCTGATCCCCCCCTCAGGGATTAACCCAGCTCAGCAAGGGGTTGGGCCGGAAGGCTGCATGGGTCGTCCTCACTGCTTCCTGTTTGTTTCCACCCCCGTTGGGCCTCTTGGGTCGGGGGCGGGCGGCGGGGTGGAGCTCAACCTTGTCAACTTGGCGCGTAGCCTGCTTGAGAGAGGGGCCCAAGTGCGCGTGCTAGCGCCTGAGGGATCCCACAGTGCCGACTTGCCGGAGGGAGTTATCGAGACCGTCCCAGGCCTCCCCCCGCCCTATGCCCAGAGCCAGCGCCGCGACCAGCCGGTCTGTTTTTCCACCCCTTCTCTGGTGGCCAACCTGTGGCAGCGAGCTGCCCAACTGCAGGAGCAGTTTGAGCTTATCGTGAACTGGAGCTACGACTGGCTCTCGTTCTACCTGACCGATTTTTTCCGCACGCCGGTGGCCCATATCCTCAGCATGGGATCCCTCAGCGATGCTGTGGATCAGGTCCTGGAGCACATTGCCCACCGCTACCCAGGTCGGCTGGCGGTGCACTCGCGAGCCCAAGCCCAGACTTTTGCCTTTGCCCGCGCCCAGATGTCGGCAGGCCGGGATCCCTTTGTCTATTTGCCCTGTGGCGTCGACCTCAGCCGCTACGAGTTTGTGCCCAAGGGGAACGGATCCCTGTGTTGGATTGGCCGCATTGCCCCGGAAAAGGGCCTGGAAGACTGCGCCGCCCTGGCGGAGAAGACGGGAAGGCCAGTGCTGATCCTGGGCCACCTGCAAGACCCGGCCTACTGGCAGCAGATTCGGGAACAGTACCCACGGGCTCAATTGGACTACCGGGGGTTTTTGCCCACCTCCCAGCTGCAGCGGCTCTTGGGCCAATGCTCGGCCTTGATCATGACCCCCAAGTGGGTGGAAGCCTTTGGCCTGGTGGCGGTGGAAGCTTTGGCGTGCGGTGTGCCCGTGATCACCTACCGTCGCGGCGGGCCGGCGGAAATTGTCAGCGATGGAGAAACTGGCTGGGTGGTAGAGCCGGACGATGTGGCGGCCTTAGCAAGGGCCGTAGAACACTTGGATTGCATCGACCGCAGCCACTGCCGACACCACGCAGAACAGCACTATTCCCTCCAGGGCATGACAGAGCGGTTTTTAGCCTGGAGCGGGCAAATTGGCCGGGATCCGATCCCGGCAGCCCGCTAGAGAAGAGACGGGCAGTGGTACTATTGGATTTTGATGCCTGGGGCCGGCTGACCAGCCCACTCACGCCAACACTTCGACTTACGACGGGGAAACCACCATGACAACGGAGAAAGGATCTGTTGCACTAGCACGACCAGAGGTTCGTCGGCGGTCACAGGTTCTGGGAACGCAGGTGATTAGCCAAGCCAATGGGGCCCGGCTCGGAGTGGTTAGCGAAGTTTGGGCAGATCTGGAAGCTAGGCAGGTCCTGGTGCTGGGGGTGCTGGAAAGAGCCTTTGCTGGATCGCCCCGTTTACTAGAGCTGCAGCAGGTCACAGCCCTAGGGCAAGACGCTATCCTCGTCCCCAGCGATGAAGTCTTCGAAGACTTGAATTTGGAGGGTCTCAGCCGGGTAGTCGGCAGCGAAGTGGTAACGGAAGAAGGGATCCGCCTCGGTAAGGTTAAGGACTTTGAGTTTAACTCTGTCTCTGGTCTAATCAGTGGCTTAATCCTCTCTAGCCTTGGCCTCACCTTTTTGCCTGGCTTTATCCTCAGCACTTATCTGCTTCCTGCTGATGAGATCGTCTCCGTAGGCGGCGATCGCCTCATTGTGGCTGATGGCGCTGAGACCCGCCTGACCCAACTGGCCAAAGGAATCTTGGAGACCCTGGGGCTAGGCAAGCCCCCCTGGCTAGCTGCAGGCGCCTCTGCCCCTGCCCTGCCTAGGTCTACCGCTGAGGCTGAGGCGGAGGAACGCTACGAGGAAGCCTACGCCGAGGAATACGCAGCGGAAGAGGCAGAGGAAGAGGACGTCTACGCCGAAGCAGAGCCTGAACCCCCACCCCCTCGGCCCGCGTCCTCTCCTGTCTCTGAACAGCCGGCGTGGGAACAGGAGTATCCCCAAGAAGAAACTTCCCCTCCTCCTCCTGAGCCAGCTCCCCCCCCCTCCAGGGATAGCGATCCCTGGGAAGAGAATGCTGGCGAACCAGCTTGAGCGGCCGAGTGGGTACCCACCTTACCTAGCAGTGGGCTGGGCTTCGACAACCCCCAGGCAAACTGCCCCGGATGCACATAAGCAAAGCGAGGGGTTCGTGGAGATGACTGCCCCCTCGCGCTTCCTTCTCACCCGCCCCAGTAGGATCTGGAAAACACCTACTCATTTTTCTTAAGGCGGTAGGTAATCCGCCCCTTGTTGAGGTCATAGGGGCTGAGCTCCACCTTTACCCGGTCGCCGGGCAGGATCTTGATGTAGTTGCGGCGGATCTTGCCCGAGATGTGGGCGAGAACGTTAAAGCCATTGTCCAGGTCCACCCGGAACATGGCATTGGGTAGGGATTCCGTAACTACCCCTTCCACTTCAATAGCGTCTTCCTTAGCCAAGTAGCCCTCCTTCTCAGACAACGCAACTCTATGGCCCTCCCCTCTCCTGTTAAGAGGGGGTTAAGAGCCGAAACAATACTCCACCTCTTCTATCCTAGCTGTTGCAGTCCTTCATGGGGGAACTCTCTAGGACTGAAAGGGGGTGCGATCTGTCAAAATCTCAGCGCCGGCCTCGGTAACCAGAATGGTGTGCTCAAACTGGGCTGACCAGGAGCCATCCACTGTTACCACCGTCCAGCGATCCGGCAACACTCGCGTGGCCTCTCCCCCCGCAGTGACCATTGGCTCAATGGCCAGCGTCATGCCGGCGCGAAGCTTGGGATTGGGCAGCTCAGAGGTGCGGTAGTGAGGAAACTGCGGCTCTTCGTGCAAGTTGCGACCCACGCCATGGCCAACGTACTGCCTCACCACGGAGTAGCCCCGCTCCCGCACATAGTCTTCAATGGCGCCTGAGACATCTTGCAGCCAGACCCCATGGCGAACGTGCTCTATGCCTACCTGTAGGGCTTGGGCCGCTGTGTCGATGAGGTCGCGGGCGGCATCGCTGAGGGGCTCTAGGCCAATGGTGATGCAAGAATCCGCATGCCAGCCTTCCACCATGGCGCCAAAGTCCACCTTGACGATGTCTCCTGGCTGCACCACTTTGCGGGGGCTGGGGATCCCGTGCACCACTTCATGGTTGATGCTGACGCAGACGCAGGCGGGAAAGCCGTAGTAGCCCTTGAAGCTGGGCAGGGCATTTAACTCCGCTACCCGCCGCTCAGCGTAGGCATCGATGTCTGCGGTTGTCCAGCCCGGCTCCAGGCGCTCGGCAATTTCCTGCAGCACCTGGGCCACCACTCGCCCAGCCCGCCGCATCTTCTCCACTTCCCGGCGAGATTTGATCTCACCAAGCTGCAGGCCTCGCCGCAAAGATCCCAGCCCCGGCTTGCTGGCCTTGGTCATGCCGTCCTCCTACAGCTCTCCAAAAGGGCCTGTAGGTGCTGCTGGACCACTTCCATCGGCTGGTTGCCGTTAATCCGCCGCAAACGGCCCTTAGCCTCGTAAAAGTCGATTAGGGGAGCGGTTTGCTGCCGATACACCTGCAAGCGTTTGAGGATGACGGCCTCATCAGCATCGTCGCTGCGCCCCTGCTCCTTGCCGCGGGCCAACAGCCGCGCCACTACCACCTCGTCGGGCACTTCTAGGTTGAAGACGTGGTCGTAGTCTTGCCTCAGCTCCTGCAGCAGCTCTTCCAAAGCCTCTGCCTGCGCCAAGGTGCGGGGAAAGCCGTCTAGAATCCAGCCCTGCTCCGGCGACTGCTGCAACTGGCCTCTGACCATCCCAATCAACACCTCGTCGGGCACTAGCTCCCCTGCATCCATGTACACCTTGGCCTGCCGTCCCAGCGGGGTCTGAGCTTTGACCTCTGCCCGCAGCAGATCGCCTGTAGAAATTTTGAGTGTGTGGTAGATGGCTGACAGCCGCTCTGCCTGCGTACCCTTGCCTGCTCCTGGCGGTCCTAAAAAGATTAACCTCAGCACTACTGCTTGACCATCCCTTCGTAACGCTGCGAAATAACGTAAGTCTGGATTTGCTTGGAGGTTTCAATGGCTACCCCCACCAAAATGAGCAGCGAGGTGGCTCCCAAGCCTTGGAAAGTGGTAATGCCGGTTGCCCGCTCTACTGTCGTGGGAATAATGGCCACCGCACACAAAAACAAGGCCCCCAGCAGTGTCAGCCGGTTGAGGATCCCTTCGATGTACTCAGCCGTGGCCTTGCCAGGACGCACGCCTGGAATGCTGGCACCCAGTTTCTTCAAGTTCTGGGCCAGTTCTACTGGATTGATAATCAAGGAAGCGTAGAAGTAGCTAAAGAAGAGAATGAGCAGGAAGTAGAAGGGGATGTAAAACCAGGAGGTAGGGGAGAGGAGGTTGGCCACCTGAATCAAGGCTGGGCTCTGCGTATACTGGGCCAAAGCCCAAGGTAGAGACAGCACCGAGTAGGCAAAGATGATTGGCATCACCCCCCCCTGGTTAAGCCGCAGGGGCAAGTAGCTCTTCTGCTCGCGGAACAGCTTGTTGCCCACCTGGCGCTTGGCGTAGATGATGGGAATTTTGCGGCTGCCCTCCTGGACAAAGACAATGCCGACAATGGTGGCTAGGAAAACAGCCGTCAACACCAGGATACCCCCAATCGTGCTGCTGTCGGCGCGAACCAGGCTAATGGTTTGACCCAGGGCGCGCGGCAACGTGGCAACAATGTTAACGAAGATCAACAGCGACGGCCCGCTGCCCACCCCCTTCTCCGTGATCATTTCCCCCAGCCACATGACAAACATGGAGCCTGCTGCCAGCGCCAGGGTGGTGGAGGCCATAAAGGCCAGCTCGTTGCTGGTATTGGCAAACTCCCGCACCCAGAAGGAGATGCCAATGCCTTGGATGATGGCCCAGAGAAGGGTGACGTAACGGGTGTACTGGGAAATCTGCCGCCGGCCCTGTTCCCCCTCGTTTTTCTGCAGGTTCTCCAAGGCTGGGATGGCTGAAACCAGCAGCTGCATGATGATCGAGGCGTTGATGAAGGGCAGGATGCCGAGGGCAAAGACCCCCAAGGCAGAAATGCCGCCCCCCGAGAAGATATCCAGAAAGCCAAACACTGGGCTGTTGGCCGCCTCAGCAGCAAAGCGAACTCGGTCAATGCTGGGGATGGGAATATAGATGCCCAGCCGCACCAACAACAACAAGCCCAGGGTCAGGAGCAGACGGCTGCGCAGGCCCGAGGCCATCGCCATCTGCATGAAAGTCTCTTGAGCGGAGGGAGTAGAGCCTCGTGTGTCAGCCATAGATTTAGCAAAGAGCCAGGTGAGCTACTTACCACTCTACGCTGCCGGTGGGGAAGTCGGCAAAACCAAAATTGCCGCCAACCTAGGAGCGAGCGGGCCGGGATCCCACAATCTCCACTCGGCCTCCGGCGGCCTCCACTTTGGCTTTGGCCGAGGCAGTAATGGCAGCAGCCCGGATGGTCAGGGGCACGCGCACTTCCCCGTCCCCTAAGATCTTCAGCGGGCCGTCGTTGGTGGTCACGATCCCCAACTCCATTAGGCTTTCTAGAGTCACCTCGCTGCCAGCAGGCAGGGTTGCCAGAGCGCGCAGGTTAACCAGGGTGTACTGCGGGCGACGTACGTAGCGGGGGAAATGCTTGAGCTTGGGCAACCGCCGGTAGAGGGGTGTCTGACCTCCCTCAAAGCCTGGTCGAGGGCCTCCTCCGCTGCGGGCTTTTTGGCCTCGCATTCCCCTGCCGCAGGAACCTCCCTGACCAGCAGCAATACCACGGCCCAGCCGCCGCCGCCGCCGCTTCGAGCCTGGTTGGGGGCGAATATCTTCCAGTCGCATACTAACCTCCTACTTACTCAACAGGCGGCGCACGTCGATCCCTCTATCTTCAGCTACCTGTTCAAAGGTGCGCATCCGCCGCAGGGCGTCAATGGTGGCACGGGCGTTGTTGAGAGGGTTTCTGGAGCCTAGCTGCTTGGCCAAGGCATTGCGCACCCCTGCCAGTTCTAGAACGGCGCGCACCGCCCCCCCAGCAATGACCCCTGTGCCAGGAGCTGCCGGCATCACCAACACGGTAGCCGCACCGCCAGAGCCTCGCATGGGGTGGGGTACCGACAAGCCCTTGGTCAGGGGCACCTCAATCAAGTGCTTTTTGCCGTCTACTACTCCCTTGCGCACTGCTCCGAGCACATCGTTGGCTTTGCCCACGCCAACCCCCACCTGTCCACGCTCGTTGCCCACTACAACCACCGCGCGAAAGCTCAGCTTTTTGCCGCCCTTGACCACTTTGGAGACGCGTCGGATCTGGATAACCCGCTCCTGCCACTCGCCGGTTTGTTCTTCGCGGCTCTTTTTGCTTCTGCGAGGTTCTTTTTGCTCAGCCATATGCCGTTTTCTCAGAAACTAGAACTGTAGGCCTGCTTCTCGGGCAGCTTCTGCCAGGGCCCGAACCCGTCCGTGGTAGAGCTTGCCGCCGCGGTCGAAAACGACTCGAGAAATGCCTGCCTGTAGAGCTCGCTGAGCAACCGCGCGCCCCACAATCGCAGCAGCCTCTCGGGTGGCTGTGCCAACCCCTTGGAACGCTCCCCGCAGCTCTCTGTCCAGGGTGGAGGCAGAAACCAGAGTACGTTGGGCTACATCGTCGATCACCTGAGCATAGATGTGGCGGTGGGATCGAAACACAGCCAAACGGGGCCGCTCGGGAGTACCGGAAATCTTGCGGCGAATGCGGCGATGGCGGCGTTGGGTTGTGAGTTTGCGGTTGGCTTTTATTTTCATGGCTATTTCTTCCCTTTGCCGGACTTACCTGCTTTGAGACGGATCTGTTCCCCGAGGTAGCGGATCCCTTTGCCCTTGTAGGGCTCGGGCGGACGCACAGCTCGAATGCGGGCTGCTGTATTGCCCACCAGTTCTTTGTCGATGCCCGAGACCACGATGACGTTGTTGCCTTCTACCGAAATTTGAATCCCGGGCGGGAAAGGGATCTCCACGGGGTGGCTGTAGCCGACGTTTAGGATCAACTTGTTGCCCTGCGTGGAAGCTCGGTATCCCACGCCCACCAATTCCAGCCTGCGCTCAAATCCCTTGGATACTCCATCGACCATGTTGGCAATCAAGGTGCGGCAGAGGCCGTGCAGCTGGCGGGCCGGACGAGACTCGTTGACCCGGCTGACTAGGAGTCTTTGGTCTTCTTGACGCACGGCAATCAAGGGAGGCAAGGTGCGCAGTAGCTGCCCCTTCGGGCCTTTCACCGAGATCTGTTGACCCTCGATGTGAACCTCAACCTTGGGGGGAAGGGGAATGGGGCGTCTGCCAATACGAGACATGGAGGCACTCCTGACCAGAGAAACCTTAATAGACGTAGCAGAGCACTTCGCCGCCGATGCCCCGCTTGCGAGCCTCCCGGTCGGTCATGATGCCGCTGGAGGTGGAGATGATGGCAATTCCAATTCCTCCCAGCACCCGGGGCAGTTCTTTATGGCCGCAGTAAACCCGCAGGCCAGGCCGGCTTACCCGCTTGAGGCCATTGATGATGGGTCGGCGGTCTTTGCCTTTGCCTTTGTACTTCAACTGCAGCACAATCCGCGCTTGGATCCCTTCTCCCTCCTCCTTCCAGCTGCTGACAAAACCTTCCTCGTGGAGAACGCGGGCAATGCTGCGGGTCATGCGCGTGGCCGGAACCGCCACCGATTCGTGCCGAGCCATAGTGGCATTGCGAATGCGGGTGAGCATGTCGGCAATCGTGTCGTTGGTGTGGGCCATGGGTGGGTTAGTGCTCCTGGGAAGATAGTTGAGGGAATTGTGGGTAGGGGTAAGCCTAAGAGGCAAAGGGCATGCCAAACTCCCTAAGCAGGGCACGGCCCTCTTCGTCGGTCCTAGCGGTGGTGACAATGCAGATGTCCATGCCTCGAATCTGGTCAACGGCGTCGTAGTTGATTTCGGGAAAGATCAGTTGCTCGCGAATTCCAAGGGTGTAGTTGCCGCGCCCATCAAAGGATTTGGGGTTGACGCCGCGGAAGTCGCGAATGCGGGGCAAAGCCAGGTTGATGAGGCGATCCAAAAACGCATACATTCGCTCCCGCCGCAGGGTTACCATCAGGCCAACGGGCATGCCCTTGCGGATCTTAAAACTGGCAATGGCCTTCTTGGCGCGGGTAATTACGGGACGTTGGCCAGTAATGGCGCTAATTTCTGCAATGGAAGATTCCAGGGCCTTGGCATTTTGGGAGGCCTCTCCCAAGCCGCGATTGATGACAATCTTCTCCAAGCGAGGCACTTGGTGGATGTTGGTGTAGCCCAACTCCTTTTGCAGCTTGGGAACGATGACCGTGTGGTAGAGGACTTGCAGACGTTGGGGCATGGTAAGTTCTCCTTCCCGCTCTGGGCTGGGTCAGAGCTCTCGAAATCTCTAGTCAAGGATCTCGCCGGTTTTCTTGAGAACGCGGACTTTGCGGCCATCGGCGGTAATTTGGTAGCCGACCCGGCTGGCAACCTCGTGCTTTTTGGAATAAAGCATCACCTTGCAGGCGTGGATGGGGGCTTCTTTGGTCTCAATCCGGCCCTTTTCGCCTTCCCGTTGGGGCTTGCGGTGGTAGGTAACGATGTTAACTCCTTCCACCAAAACCATGTTGCGTTCAGGAAAGACCCGCAACACCTCGCCGACTTTGCCTTTGTCGTCACCCGAAATTACCTGGACGAAGTCCCCTTTTTTGATGCGCATCTTATAGCGCAGACTGTTGCGGTGCTTGCGAACGCCAGGTTGGCGGAGAAGTCGTCGGATTTGGCTGGGCTTAAGAGGGCGAACCATTACAGGACCTCCGGCGCAAGCGAGATGATCTTGGTAAAGTTTTTCTCCCGTAGCTCGCGGGCTACAGGGCCAAAGACGCGGGTTCCCCGGGGGTTGCCATCGTCGTTGATGATCACGGCAGCGTTGTCGTCAAAGCGGATGCAGGTACCATCAGGGCGGCGTACCGTGTCCACCGTGCGGATGACAACGGCCCTGACCACATCGGATTTTTTAACTGGCATGTTGGGCAGAGCCTCTTTGACAACACCAACAATCACATCGCCCAGGCTGGCATAGCGACGGCCGCTGCTGCCCAGGACGCGGATGCACATGAGTTTGCGGGCGCCGGTGTTGTCGGCTACCGTGAGCATGGTTTGCTGTTGAATCATAGCTTCTTCATCTCCCGTAGGATCTCAACCACCCGCCAGCGTTTGGTACGGCTGAGGGGACGGGTTTCGACAATGCGCACCAGATCCCCTTCTTGGCAGCGGTTTTCCTCGTCGTGGGCTTTAAACTTTTTGGTTTTGACGACGATTTTGCCGTACTTTGGGTGGGCAACCCGGTTTTCTACGGCAACAACCACCGTCTTTTGCATCTTGTTGCTGACAACAACGCCAATCTTTTCGCGAGCAGGCATTACTCCTCCTTCTTGACCTGAGTTGAGGGCAAGGATTTGCCACGTTTGCGCTCTGCCTCCACGGTCAGCAGTTGAGCTAGCTTGTGCTTGCGCAGGCGAATGAGGTGGGGTTGAGTAAGCTGCCGTGTGGCTTGCTGCAGACGCAACTCGAACAGCTCTTTTTTGACGGCGTAGATCTCTTGGGCCAATTCTTCGTCTGATAGGGCGCGTGCATCGGCAATTTTGGGCATGGGCATGGTAACTTTCCTCCTCTAGCTAGCGCTAGCTGCTACTTCCGGAGATTCTGCAGCTGCTTCCTGAGCAGGTTCTGGCTTCTCAAAGTCAGCTTTGGTTACAAACTTAACTTTGATGGGAAGCTTGTGAGCGGCCAGGCGCATGGCCTCCCGGGCTGTTGCTTCAGGAACTCCCCCCATTTCAAAAAGGACGCGGCCTGGCTTGACGACGCAAACCCAGTACTCGGGGTTGCCTTTGCCGGATCCCATGCGGGTTTCGGCAGGCTTCCGGGTAACGGGCTTGTCGGGAAAGATGCGGATCCAGATCTGGCCTCCCCGCCGAATGTAGCGGCTCATAACCCGACGGCTGGCTTCGATCTGTCGTGCGGTAATCCAAGCGGGCTCTAGGGCCACAAGGCCATATTCCCCAAAGCTGATGCGGTTGCCACGGGTTGCCTTGCCCTTCATGCGCCCACGCTGCTGCTTGCGGTATTTGGTTCGTTTGGGGCTTAACATGGCCGCTCCTTGAGTAACTGCAGTAGGGGTTCCGCTCTTGGCCCTCAGACCTTGGCTGAGCGGTCTTCAAAGGTAGGCCGCCGCCGTTGCTGCCGACGCTTGGCCGGCTGCAAGGAAACTTTGGGTTCGAGACTTTCTTGGCCAGGAAGGATTTCTCCTTTGAAGACCCAGACCTTGACCCCAATGACGCCATAGGTGGTCTGAGCAACGCGCTCGGCATAGTCAATGTCTGCCCGCAGAGTCTGCAGAGGGATCCGGCCTTCCCGCGTCCACTCGCTGCGAGCAATCTCAGCACCGTTCAGCCGCCCGGCAACTTGAACCTTGATCCCTTGCACGCCAGCCCGCTGGGCTCGTTGGATAACCTGGCGGACAATGCGACGAAAGGCAATCCGCCGCTCCAACTGCTGGGCAATGTTTTCCGCCAACAACGTTGCCTCCGCATCAGGACGGGTAACCTCGACTACATTGATGCGGATGGTTCTATTGGGGCTGCCGCGCAGGCTTAGCTCTTTTTGCAAGCCCTGGCGCAGCTCTTCAAGGCCGGACCCGCCACGGCCGACCACGACACCCGGTCGTGCAGCTCGGATTTCCAGGTCGATCTGATCGGCTTTGCGCTCAATCTGAATGTCAGCTAGACCAGCGTTGCTCAGCTTCTTGGTTATATAGGTGCGGATGAAATCGTCCTCCTGCAGCAGGGCTGGGTAGTGAGCTGGGTCGGCAAACCAGCGGCTGCGGTGTTCCTTGATAATGCCGAGGCGCAAGCCGAAAGGGTGGATCTTCTGGCCCATGGTACGCGGTTAAAGGGTAGAGGTCGGGAAATTTAGGGAGCCGTCTCCGCCTTAGCTTCTAGAGGCCGGACAGCAATGGTGATGTGGCAGGTGCGCTTGCGGATTGGGTAGGCCCGGCCTTGGGCGCGGGGGCGATACCGCTTCAGCGTCGGCCCCTGGTCAGCGTAGGCTTTGCTGATGACAAGATTGCGGGGATCCAGGCCGTTGTTGTGTTCGGCATTGGCTACCGCTGAGCGCAGCACCTTGCGCACCGGCTCGCAGGCAGCGTAAGGCATGAACTCCAGCAGAATTAAGGCATCGGCATAGGTGCGCCCCCGGATTTGGTTGAGGACGCGCCGCACCTTGTAGGGAGACATGCGAACGTAACGGGCTACCGCTTTAACTTCAGGGGAAGGATCGGCCATGGCGTTCTCCTCTTCCTTGCTGAATTCAAGATCGGGCAGCTTTCTTGTCGCTGCCGGCGTGGCCGCGGAAGGTGCGGGTGGGGACAAACTCCCCCAGCTTGTGACCCACCATCTGGTCAGTGATGTAGATGGGCACATGCTGCTTGCCGTTGTAAACGGCAATGGTGTGACCAATCATCACAGGGAGAATGGTGCTGGCCCGCGACCAAGTTTTGATCATTTGCTTCTCATTGCGCTCGTTGAGCTTCTCGATTTTGCGAAGCAGCTTGGCATCTACAAACGGACCTTTTTTAAGAGAACGTCCCATAGGAGTTTCCCCCTCTAACACCTTGGTTCAAGCTCAAGCAATTCGGTAGGCAGCAGGTGGCTGGCCTGGCTGCTACTGCACCGCCACCCCGCCCTTGTCCCCCTGCCCACCCCGACGGCGACCGCGCACGATAAACTTGTTGCTGGGCTTGTTGCGCTTGCGGGTTTTGTGCCCCAGGGTAGGCTTGCCCCAGGGGGTAACGGGAGTACTGCGGCCAATGGGGGCTTTTCCTTCCCCACCGCCGTGGGGGTGATCCACAGGGTTCATTGCTGAGCCCCGCACGTGGGGACGGCGACCCAGCCAACGGCTGCGTCCCGCCTTGCCGAGGCTGATGTTGTTGTGGTCCACATTGCCTACTTGACCGATGGTGGCATAGCATTCCCCTCGAATCATGCGAACCTCGCCCGAGGGCAGCTTTAGGGAGACATACTTGCCTTCCTTGGCTACCACCTGGGCGCCAGTTCCGGCAGCGCGAACAAGTTGTCCGCCGCGGCCGGGATAGAGCTCGACGTTGTGGACCACCGTCCCCAGGGGGATCCGCTCCAAGGGCATGGCGTTGCCCACCTCGAAGGGAGCTTCAGGCCCAGCCATGATCGTGGCTCCCACCTGGATGTGGCGAGGGGCAAGGATGTAGCGCTTCTCGCCATCGGCGTACTCCACCAAGCAGATGCGGGCGCTGCGGTTGGGATCGTACTCGATGGTCTTGACGGTGGCTGGGATCCCGCGTTTGTCGCGGCGGAAGTCGATGATGCGGTAGAGCCGCTTGTGGCCGCCGCCCCGGTGACGGCAGGTGATAACGCCGCGGTTGTTGCGGCCTTTTTTGCGGTGGATAAATTGCAGCAGCGACTTCTCCGGTCGAGGTCGCTTGCCGTTTTCATCCCGCGACAGCTCCTCAAAGTTGGAGACTGTCATGTGGCGGGCGCTGGGGGTGTAGGGTCGGAACGTGCGAATGCCCATGGCTCAACCAGGAGTGCTAGGTTTCAGGGAAGAGGACGATGGAATCGCCTTCGGCCAAAGTTACCACCGCTCGCTTGGGACGGCTGCGGTAGCCGACAAAACGACCTACCCGCCGCTGCTTACGGGGCAGCTTCAGGGTGTTGACGGAAGTAACCCGTACTCCAAACATTTCCTCAACGGCGGCCCGGATGAGCGGCTTGGTGGCGTTGGGCATCACTTCAAAGACGTATTTGCGCTGCTCCATCAAAGCCGTCGTCTTCTCGGTAATAACGGGGCGCAACAGGACATCAGCCAGAATTCGCTTGCTCTCCGTCATCGTCCTCCTCCTTTTCCCCTGCGGCTTTCGGCTTCTTCTACGGCTCTTCTTGTTCAACTGGCTGAGCTTCTTGCTCTGCGACCTGAGCCTGGCCCTCAAGGGGATTGGCTTGGTCTGGAGCGGCGGCTGCTGCGCTAGATCCCCAGCGGGCTTTGAGTTTCTCTAGGGCAGAGGTGGTGATTAGCACCCGATCGACCTTGAGCAGATCGAAGACGTTGAGCTGATCTAGCCCAATGAGCTTGACGCGGGCAATGTTGCGCACAGCCCGCTCCACCATTTCCGAGCGCTCGGCAACAATCAGCAGAGCCGATTGATCCTCTCTCACTCCCCAGCGCAGCAGAGCTTGGGCCATAACGCGGGTCTTGGGCGGGTTAAGCTGATCCTGGAAATCCTCCACCACGATTAGGTCTTCCACCCGGCCTTGCAGAGCAGTGCGCAGCGCTAGCTGCCGCTCTTTGCGATTCATGGCCAGGTTGTACTCCCGCTTGCGGGGGCCAAAAACCACCCCTCCCTTGCGCCAAAGAGGAGAGCGGATGGAGCCAGCGCGAGCCCGCCCGGTGCCTTTTTGCCGCCACGGCTTGCGCCCTCCGCCGCGCACTTCAGCCCGCGTTTTGGTGTGGGCATTGCCCTGGCGGGCGTTGGTCATCTGACGGCGCAAAGCTAGGTAGAGAACGTGACTGGCCGTCTCGGGGCGAGCCACCTTGAAGCTCAGCTCCGCGCTGCCCACGGTTTCCCCTTGCCAATTCTTCACCACACAACTTGCCATGGCTCCCTCCGCTAGAGTCTCTTGCCCACCTGTTTGGCAGGGGTGATCTCCAGTAGCCCTCCCTCCACGCCGGGGACTGAGCCTTTGATTACCAAGAGATTCCGCTCTGGATCCACCTTCACCAACTCCAGCTTGCGGATCGTGACGCGGCGACCGCCCATCCGGCCAGCCATACGCAGTCCTGGAAACACGCGGCCAGGCCTCGTGCCAGCGCCAATGGAACCCGGCCGGCGGTGGTTCTTGGAGCCGTGGGACATGGGGCCCCGGCCAAAGTGGTGCCGCTTCTGGTAGCCGGCAAACCCCCGCCCGATAGAGGTGCCAGCCACGTCCAGTAACTGACCAGGAGAGAAGATCTCAACAGTGATCTTCTGCCCCAATTGGTAGGCTTCTGGCTGGTCGACCCGAAACTCGCGCAGGTAACGCAGCAGCTCCGTCACTCCCGCTTTGCGCAAGTGGCCGCGCTGGGCTCGCGTCAGGTGCTTCTCTGTGGTGGGCCAGTAGCCCAACTGCACCGCGTTGTAGCCGTCCGTGGCTTGGGTTTTAATTTGGGTTACGGTGCAAGGCCCGGCCTGCACGACGGTCACGGGAATGGCCAACCCTTCCGGAGAGAAGATCTGGGTCATGCCAACTTTTCTTCCAAGGATGCCAAGCGCCACAGAAACCTCCTCTCAAGCCTGCGCGGCTTGCTTTGTTGCTTTCACAGCTTGCAACCGGTTCCCTAAGCCAAATCCAGGCAGTAGGCGCGGCGGCAGAAAACCTAGGATAGCGAAGACTGCCTGCCCAGGCAAAAAAGCCGTAGAGAGGGAGCGCCTGTACCCCCAACGCTCCCGCAGCGCCAATAGCGCTGCCCTTTTTGCCTGATGACCTTGACGCCAAACTGCTTCTAGGGGCTGCTCAGACTTGCCTGCAAAGAGGCAGTATCTGCGCTAGCAGCACGTTAAGTTGCCTAGAACCGTTGTTGCTGCGGGCGGATTCAATTGACAACAGTACTACATCATAATGAGGTGACAGGCTGCTTGTCTAGGTTTTGCTAAAAAATGGGTTCAGCACCTGGGAAAGCCACGCTGGGAGACAGAGAGTTTCAGAGCGTGATGGGGTGGGCGCGCAGTGGGCTGACCCAGGCTTGTGTGGATCGCTACTGGCATTTGCTGCAGGCCGGGGCCAATCCGGCGCGGATCTTGTTTTTGGTGCGTAGCCGGCGGCAGAGGGCGGAGGTGTTGCGGCGCCTGCAGGCGCTCAGCTCGGGTTTGGTGGGCCCGTGGCGGGTTGAGACGTTTTTGCAGCGGGTGGGGCGCGCTTTGGCTGAGTATTGGCCGCAGGTATGCGCTCTCGTTCCCCAGTTGCCGTGTTCGTTTGAGCCTGTGCTTCTGGCTAAGGATCTCACTCAGTTTCTCTGTGGGCGAGTCTGTGCGTTGTGCCCGCGGCACGGGGAGGTCTTTGCGAATATTGGGCTGGACGAGTTCCAGATTTGGGATCAAGTTAGCAGCGCTGCCTATATTGCCGGAGCTTCTGGCTTGACGGCAGAAGCGGTGGGATCCCGGCTAGCAGCAGCTTGGCCGGAGAACAGGGATCCGGCCCGGGCAGAGGCCTTGGGAGCGCTGGGCTGCTGTGTAGAGCGACTATGGCAGGCGGGGCTGCAGTTGGGAGCGCTGGATTTTGGCCTGCAAATTCGTCTGTTTCAGGAGCACATCCTGCCCTTGGCGGAGTTTTGGCAGGAGTGGGATCACCTCATCGTGGATCAGGCGGAAGACAGTTGCGGGGTGGCGCTGGAGTTCTACCGCCAGGGGCAAGCCCACCTGCAGAGCCAATTCTTCAGCTACACCCTCGGCGGCGGGATCTCTTTGACGGCAATCCCGGAGGCAGTAGCCTGCTTTCTCCTGGAAAACACGCAGGTTCGGTTCCCAGAAGCCAGCTCCTGTAGCGCAGCCGGCCTGGTCCGCTTGGGGCTGCAGATAGCGCGGGCTGTGGCTCCCCAGCTTTCCTCTCGGCTGCCAGAACCACCGGCAGGGAGGCTGCCAAGGGTGGAAGTGCTGGAGGGAGAAACCCCCTTTGCGGCCCTAGAGGCTATGGTTGCCCAAATCCGACAACTTTTGGCAGCAAGGATCCCTCCCTCTCGCATCGCCGTCCTCCTGCCTCGCATGGATGCCGGAATAAGTCTAAGCCTCCAGGAGCAGTTGCCGGAGGTCTTGCCCATTGCTCCCTTCCCCGCTCTTATCCGCTACCCCCTGGTGCGGGCTCTCCTGACGGCAGCAGAAGTGGCCCATCCCCACTGGGGAGCATTTCCCACCTTGCCAGCCTGGCGGCTGCTGCTCAGCAGCGTGTTGGATCTAGATCCCGTTCGAGCAACGCTGTTGGCTGAAGATACCCTGGACCCGGTAGGACGTGCCCTGCGGCCCAAAACCGCCGTGCGGCAGCCAGAGCGGGTGGGCTTTGCCAACTTGGAGCGCTACCAGAAGCTGTTGGATTGGCTGCGCAGCTACCGGCCTGGGCCTTCCTTGGCAGCTTTCTTCCAGCGCTTCTTTGCCGAGCACCTGGTCACTGCTTCCCCTCAGGATCAAGAGCTGCTGCAGTTGCTAACGGATGCGGCCCAGCGATTTCGCCACGCCTTTCCTACAGCAGGGGATCCTGCCTTTTTGGCCATGATTCGCTCGGGACAAACCCCTAGCAACAGCCGCTTTGAGCCCGACTACTCCCGCTACCTGGTGGTAGCCACGCCAGCGGCCTACATCCATCGCGGCTTGGAGGCCGACTACCAGTTTTGGTTTGACATCACCAACCCCAGCTGGTCCCCCTCTCTCTGGCGCGGGCTCTACAACAGCCATGTGCTGACACCGGAATGGGATGGGGGAGTTTTCGATGCGGCTCGGGATCGAGAGGCACGCCAGCAAGTCCTAGCTCGCACCCTGCTCAACCTCTGCTGCCGAGCACGGCAGGGCCTGTGGCTGGTGCGCTCCACTTTTAACTACCGCGGCGAAGAGAACACCGGCACCCTAGACTTGCTGGTGTTGAAGGCGGCAAAAGGTACGGCTTGCTCCTAGGGGCGGGACTGGGTCAGGTGGCTGACCTGCGGCTGGGTAGCAGGGGACAGACGGGGGTAGTTCGAGCACTTCCTCACTGCTTTTGGGTTAGCTTTGGGGTGAGTTTCCTGGCGCTAGGAGCGGCCGATGGATTCCGCCACCTTTTTGGAGCGCTACGGATTCGAGCTGCAGGGTCAGACAAGCCAAAGGTGGGTAGAGCGCTGGAGCAGGCAGTTCCCAAGCCCTTGGATCCCAGCCGCTTTGCTGGAGGCCCTCTACCAAGGTCGCTACAAGGCCACGTCCGTAGAGCAGATCCTCCGCCTCTGGCAGCGCCGCGGTGCTCCCCACCTCACCTTTCCCCCGGAAATGAGCCGATCCCTGTGGCGAGAACAAGAAGAGCTGATCCGCTCCTTGAGTCCAACTGCCGCCAGCTTCCTTGTCCGACCTCCTTCACCTCTTTCAGCCTCCTCTGGCAAGGGATCCCGCTTTGCGGAGGAAGCTGCCATTTCCCTTGAGCTGTTGTTAGCAGAGCTGCAGGACCTTCCCCCCAAGCTCCGCCACCTGCTCCGGGAGCTGCAACCCGCCTCCCTGGCCTGCGAGTCAGAGCTCTCGGTTACCTTGGAGCTCCAGCCTGTCGACTCTCCTGCTCCTGCTTCCCTGAAAGAATCCCAGGTTTCCCCCTCTTGCTCAGGGCAGGGCGACACTTGAGCTGGAGAGAGCTTCCTCGCGCAGCAGGTCGGCTTTGTCGGTGCGCTCCCAAGGCAGGTCCAGATGGGTTTGCCCGAAGTGGCCGTAGACGGCTACATTTTGGTAGAAGCGTCCCCCTCGCTGCCGGGGTAGCTCCTGCAGTTGAAAGTGGGCCAGAATAGCTGCTGGCCGCAGGTCGAAGTGGCGCTGCACCAGCCGCAGAAGCTCCTCGTCAGGGATGCGCCCTGTGCCAAAGGTTTCCACCAACAGGTTGATGGGCCGAGCCACTCCAATAGCGTAGCTGACCTGTACCTCGCATTTCTGGGCCAGGCCGGCAGCCACGATGTTTTTGGCAACATAGCGGGCGGCGTAGGCCGCGCTGCGATCCACTTTGGTGGGATCCTTGCCGGAGAAAGCGCCACCCCCATGGCGGGCATAGCCCCCATAGGTATCGACGATAATCTTGCGCCCTGTCAGGCCGGCATCCCCCTGGGGGCCGCCGATGACGAATTTGCCAGTGGGGTTGGTGAGGAAGCGGGTATTGCTGTCTGGTTTGATGGGCAGCTCGGCAAACACAGGCTTTACCACCGCCTCCCAGAGATCGGCGCGGATGCGCTCTTGCACTGCCGTCTCCTCCGTAATGTCGCCGATGGTTGGCGTGTGCTGGGTGGAGATGAGCAGGGTGTGGATGCCCACTGGACGCCCCCCCTCATAGGCTACCGTTACCTGGGTCTTGCCGTCAGGGCGCAGATAGGACAGGGTACCGTTCTTGCGAACCGTAGCCAACTGGCGGCTGAGGCGGTGAGCCAAGCTGATGGGCAGGGGCATCAGCTCGGGGGTCTCGTTGCAGGCAAAACCAAACATCAAGCCCTGATCGCCAGCTCCCAGCAGGTCGAATTCATCTTCCCAGACGGTGCGACTTTCCAGTGACCTGCTCACCCCTTGGGCAATATCGGGAGATTGCTCATCGAAGGCTACTAGCACCGCGCAGCTGTCTGCAGAGAAGCCATTCTCGGCATCGGTATAGCCAATTTCGGTCAGCTTGTCCCGCACCAAGCGCGTGAAGTTGACATGCGCCTTCGAGGTGATCTCCCCCGTGAGGATCACCATGCCCGTGCTCACCACTACCTCTGCCGCCACCCGGCTGGAGGGATCTGCCGTCAAGAGGGCATCCACAACGGCATCGGAGATCTGATCGCAGATTTTGTCGGGATGCCCTTCTGTCACCGACTCGGAAGAAAACAGGAATGACTTGGACAAGGAACCTCTCCTCAAGACGAAACCCACGCAAGCTGGTAGAACCCGCCTCTGGGTTCATCTGCAGCAAGGCATGCCCAGCCTTACTAATATACCCCCCTCAGCCAGTGAGGATCTGCTTCAGCCGCTCGCCATTTTTGCGGCCCTGGGGAAGAGCACCCCTAATAAAAAAGCGCCGCCCGGAGGGATCCCCCCGGCTCTGTCCAAATCCTAATCCAACAGCGGCAGCTCTCGGAAAATCTAGAAAACCGGAAGCCGAATTCGGAGTCTGGCCTGCTAGAGTGCTCCTACAAGTCCTTGCCGCTGCAACCATGACCCACCCTTTTCCAACCGCCCCCAACCCGGAACTGGAAGCCGAGCGCAACCGGCAGCACCGCCAAAGAATGCAGCGCCGCCAGCAAATCCAGCGGCAACGCCTGGCAGGCATGCGTGACAACAAAGGCTTAGTTATCGTCTATACAGGTCAGGGCAAGGGCAAAAGCACGGCGGCTTTTGGTACTGTCTTGCGCGCCCTCGGCCAGGGCTTATCGGTGGGGGTGGTGCAGTTCATCAAAGGGGCCTGGGATCCAGGCGAAGCCAAACTGTTGCGCAAGTTGGCTGCCCATCCCGAACTGGGGCTGGGAAAAGTTGCCTTTTATGCCATGGGGGAAGGCTTTACCTGGGAGACCCAGGATCGCGAGCGGGACATTGCCTGCGCCCAGGCAGCCTGGGAAAAGGGGCGGGAGCTATTTGGCAGCGGCGAGTACCACCTGGTGGTTTTGGATGAGATCAACGTTGCCCTTAAGCTGGGATATCTCTCGCTGGAGCAAGTGTTGGCTGGCCTAGCCGAAAAACCTGAACGGGTGCACGTGATCCTCACTGGGCGAGGCGCACCGGCAGGGCTAATTGAGCGAGCTGACCTGGTAACGGAAATGGCCTTGGTCAAGCATCCCTTTCGCGACCAAGGGATCAAAGCCCAAATGGGTATCGAGTTCTAGCCCTCGGACAAATGGCGATCCTGCTGGCAGCAGCGGCAAGCGGCAGTGGCAAGACCACCGTCACGTTAGCCCTGTTGGCTGCGCTCCGGCGGCGGGGCCTGCGCATCCAGCCCTTTAAGGTGGGGCCCGATTACATCGATCCCCTGTTCCACACGGCAGTGGCCGGGATCCCCTCGCGCAATTTGGATCCCTTTTTAACCGACGAGGACTTTGTGCAGCGCTGCTTTCGCTACCACTGCCAGGACAAAGATGGGGCGATTGTAGAAGGCGCGATGGGCCTCTTCGATGGGCGAGGGTCCGGATCCCTGCCCGGCGGGACAGAGCCTTCCTGGGCTAGCAGCGCCCATGTGGCTCGCCTGCTGGGGATCCCGGTGGTGCTGGTCATCGACAGCAGCGGCATGGGAACGACGGCGGCCGCCCTGCTCTACGGCCTAAGCCACTTCGATCCCCGCCTGACTATTGCCGGCGTCATCTTCAACCGGGTGGCCTCAGAGCGCCATGGCCAGATGTTACAGCAGGCAGCAGCAGCCGTGGGGATCCCGGTTTTGGGGCAATTCCCCCGCCGCGAGGACTTGCGCCTGCCCAGCCGCTACCTAGGGCTGGTACCCGTCTCAGAACTGGCTGGCTTCTCCCGCTGGCAGGAGGCCTGGGCTGAGCTGGCGGAGCAACACCTAGATTGGGACCAGCTTCTGCCCCTAATCCGCTCCCTGCCGCCGGCAGTGGGGGAGCTCTGGCCAGGGATCTGCCCCCTTGCAACGCCCGTGCGAGTGGCAGTGGCCCGCGATGCCGCCTTTAACTTCTACTACGCCGACAACTTAGATCTCCTGCGGGCTTGGGGGGCGGAGCTATTGGAGTACTCCCCCCTGGAGGTAGGGCTGTGGCCGCCGGATCCTTGCGATGGCCTGCTCTTGGGGGGCGGGTTTCCAGAACTGTTTGCCGCGGCCCTCTCTGAAAAAATAGCCCAGCAAACTCCGCCACCCATCCACCCCCCCCTCTATGCCGAATGCGGCGGCTTGATGGTACTGGGAAAGTCCCTCACCGATTGGGACGGAAAGACCTACCCCATGGCCGGCCTGTTGCCCATCACCGTGGACATGGGCGAGCGGCTGTACCTGGGCTATCGCGAGGCTACCGTCCTGCGCCCCACCCTCCTGGCACCGGCTGGGGATCGCCTGCGGGGACACGAGTTTCACCGCTCCCGCAGCAGCCCCCCCTGCCCAAGCCCAGTTTACGCTTGGGGATCCCCGCCCCAGCAGGAAGGCTGGGCCAATGAGCGCTTGCATGCTTCCTACCTGCATCTCCACTGGGGATCCCGTCCCGACCTCGCAGCGCGGCTACTCCAGAATTTTTTGAGGGTGGCTAGAAACGCTCTTGATCCCCCGTTGTAGAGAGGTTTTTCCCTGCCAGGGAGGCTGGGGAGAGGAATTAGCTGTGCTCCCTTCTGTTGCTAGGGGGAAGCAGTGGGGACAAGGCTGCTAGCAACAGTTTAAGTTAGGTGGGCGGCAATTGCCTTCAGTGAGGTGGTTTTGATCAATGGGCTTGGTGAGGTAGGCGTTGGAACCAAGTTGTAGCCCTTGTTCCACAGCTTCTCGAGAAGCTTTGGAGGAGAGAAAGACAAAGGGGATGTGGGCTGTGGCTTGATCCCATCACACAGCATCCAGCACGGCATAGCCGTTGAGCTTGGGCATGACTACATCGCATAGCACCAAGTCTGGCAGGAGGGCGCGCACCATCTGCAGCCCTTCTTCCCCGTCTCTAGCTGCCAACGTATCGTACCCAGCTTGCCGCAACACTTTCTGCAGGTAGGTGCGGATAGAGGGATCATCCTCGATCACCAAGATGCGTTTAGCCATGGGAGGTTGTGAAAAAGCAGGAGACACACATCGCTCAAGCCAAGCTCTGGCTTCCCCGAACCTCTGAAATCCAGGTTGATGCGAGAGCAGTTAGGAGAGCTACAGAGGCAGTATAGGGAAACTTCGGAGAGAAAAACTCCGCCAAATGGCTCATTCTGGGAAGACTTGCGGTTATTCCAGGTAGCTCAAGCTCTCTTTCCCCTCAGGGAGAGGAGCTCATTCCGAGGTGAGTTGTCGCTCCATCAGGCGGGAAAGGGCGGCAGCGGGGGTGGTCTGCCCTTGCAGCAGCCAATGCACCTCCTGGGTGATGGGCACCTGGATGCCGTGCTGGGCGGCGATCTGAACCACCACGGGAGCAGTGTAAACCCCCTCGGCGGTTCCCTCGATCTCGGCCAACACCTGGCTCAGAGGTTTGCCCTGGCCTAAGCCGTAGCCTACGCGGTAGTTGCGGCTTAAAGGACTGTGGCAGGTGGCTAGGAGATCCCCTAGCCCTGAGAGGCCGTTGAAGGTCTCAGGCCGCGCCCCTAGGCGGGATCCCACCCGGATCATCTCGGCCAAGCCGCGGGTAACCAGGGCAGCCCGAGCATTGGTGCCCAGTTGCAGCGCGTCACACACCCCCACAGCAATGGCAATAACGTTCTTGAGAATACCCCCTAGCTCCACCCCTAGGGGATCGCTGCTGGTGTAGAGGCGAAAGCGCTCGGAGGCAAGGGCATGCTGCACTTGCACTGCTGCCTCGGGATTGCGGCTAGCCACCACTGCAGCTGCTGGCAAACCCTGGCGAATCTCAGCGGCCAGGTTTGGCCCGGAGAGCACCACCAACGGATGAGTAGGGAAAGTGGCTGCCCAGATCTGGGCTGGTGTCAAGAGCTGCAGGGGATCCAACCCCTTGGTGGCCGAGACCAGAATGGCTTGGGGGGGGATCCCCACCTGGCGCACGGCCTCGACCACGGGGCGCACGCCGGCCATGGAGACTGCCGAAATAATGATGTCCGATCCCCGGACTACCTCTTTGAGATCCCAGCCCTTGCGCCGATCCCAAACCTGCACCCAGTGGCCCCGAGCCTGGGCTAACAGAGCCAGGGTACTTCCCCAGGCCCCCGCCCCTAGAAGGGCAATCCTCTGGGGGGATGGTGTAGAAGCTTTCATCCAAACTTTCCAGCCGCAGCTTCTTTCCCAGAATGCCGCTTGCTCTAGCCTCTGAAAAAGCCCCCGCCAGAGAAAGAACGTTAGCATGGTTGGATACCAACTAGAGGTTTGGCCTAAGAGCAGAGACCATGGCAGAAGCAGGGATCCAACGCCTTCCTGCTGAGGTGGCCGCCCGGATGGGGAGCTGGCGGCACGGCTATGCCCTGACCAATGGCATTCAACTGCACTATGTCACCCAGGGGGAAGGGGAGCTGGCAATCTTGTTGCATGGTTTCCCAGAGTTTTGGTATTCCTGGCGGCACCAGATCCCGGTGTTGGCGCAGCGGTTTCGCGTCGTGGCACCTGACCTGCGCGGCTACAACGACTCTGACAAACCGGATTACGGCTACGACCTGGACACCCTCACCGAGGATGTCCGCGGCCTGCTGGCCCATTTTGGGGCCAAAAGCGCGGTGGTGGTGGCCCACGACTGGGGAGGGGCTATTGCTTGGCACTGGGCGCAACTTTTTCCCCAGGAGATCCGCAAGCTGGCCGTGCTCAACTCTCCTCACCCCGCTTGCTTTCGCCGGGAGTTCCTGACCAATTTGGACCAGATGCGCCGCAGTTGGTACCTGTTTTTCTTCCAGTTGCCCTGGCTGCCAGAGTGGGTGTTGCAGTGGAACCTCGAGGAGTGGGTGCGGCGCATTTTTCAAGAGACCTCGGTGCGCAAAAGCGCCTTCACCCGCCACGACCTAAAGGTTTACCAAGAGGCCCTTGCCAAGCCCAAGGTGCTCACCTCTGCCCTCAACTACTACCGCCACCTGTTTAGCCTGCCCACTCTGCAGAACCTGTTTTTGCAGCCCCTGCGTCCGATCTTCGCCCCCACCCTGCTCATCTGGGGAGAAGAAGACTTTGCCCTTAGCCGCGAGCTGACCGAGGGAATGGATCCCTTCTTCCCCAACGGCCTGCGCAAGGAGTACATCCCCGAGTGCGGCCATTGGGCGCAGCAGGAGGCGCCCCAAACTGTGAATCGGCTGCTCCTAGAGTTTCTCTAGTCCTCCCGCCTGAGAGAGCTTTACCGCCCTCAGGGATTGCCCTAGAATAGTCCACTGGATTTAAGCGGGGAAAGTGGCATGGCCCTGGAGTACCCACCCGATCTGCGCTACGTGGACACCCACGAGTACATCCGGGTTGAGGATGACATTGCGGTGATTGGGATCACGGCCTATGCCGTCGATCAGCTGGGGGACATCGTCTTCGTCGGCCTGCCCGAGGAAGGGACAGAAATTGAAAAGGGGGAGAGCTTTGGCTCGGTGGAGTCCGTCAAGGCCGTAGAGGATCTGTATGCCCCTGTCTCGGGGGAAGTGGTGGCGGTAAACAAAGCGGTGGTGGACAGCCCAGAGAGCATTGCCGACGATCCCTATGGAGATGGCTGGCTGATCAAGGTGCGCATGACCAACCCGGAAGATCTTGACGACACGATGAGCGCGGAGGCCTACGCCAGCTTGGTGGAGGGATCCTAAGCCCTACAGCAACACTTCCCGGTTGCCCCCCTGCACTTTGGCTTGGTAGAGGGCTTGGTCAGCTGCCTCTAGAAAGCTTTGGACGGAAGTTTCTGCTGAAAGGCTGAGCAAAGAGGCGACGCCAATGCTACAGGTGAGGTGGATAACTTCTGCTCCCACCTGCAGAGGGAGGGATTGGATGGCCTGCCGCAGGCGCTTGGCCAACTGCAGGATTTGAGCTTCCGGAACCCCGCGCACCATGAGGACAAATTCGTCGCCCCCTAGCCGGGCCAGCAGATCCTCGCGGCGAACCTGATCCTGCAGTTGTTGGGCTACTTGGATCAGGGCTTGATCCCCGGCCAAATGCCCCCAGCGGTCGTTGATGAGCTTGAAGTTGTCCAAGTCCAAGTAAAGCAAGTGGAGGGGAAAGCTATGGCGGCGGGCAAAGGCCATCTCCCTCTGCAGGTGCTCTAGGAAAAACCGACGGTTGTGCAGCCCCGTGAGCGGGTCGTAGAGAGCGGCGGCAGCGACCTGGAAAAAGAAAGCCTCCTCCAGCCGGTCATAATAGGCAAACTGCAGGAGGCTATTCCCCAGCTGGATGCGATCCCTATCCGCCAAAACCCGGCAATTTACCCGTTCCCCATTGACATAGGTGCCGTTGAGGCTGCCGAGATCGATGAGGACATAGTTTTCCCCTTCCTTCCTCAGCCGGCAGTGCAGCCGAGAGATGGTGGGGTCGGAAAGCTGAACGTCGGCCTGGGGGCTGCGCCCCACTACTGCGGTCTCCCCCAGGCGGAAAGTCCTGCCCCTATTGGATCCCTGAAGCACCGTCAAAAAGGCGCCCACTGCTTTCCTCTCCACCTCCAGCCCGTAGGTTTCCAGGGGCACGGGGGTGGTTGGTTCTTCCGGAGAAGTATCCACAGGCGTAGGGATCCCCTAGCTGAGTTAACATGTCTTTTCCGTATTATGACGGGTATCATGCCAGCCTGGCTGCTTTCTTCCGCAAAGTTGGCCAGCTCTGGGGAAAATCTCCCAGAGGTCTTCCTTTACTCCAGCCCCAGCCGGCGGCGGAAGTAGGGGATGGTCAGCTCCAGGCCCACTGGCAAAGGGATCTGGGGCTCCCACCCCAGCAAGGCGCGGGCCTTGTTGATGTCGGGCCGGCGCTGCTTGGGATCGTCGGTTGGGAGAGGCCGGTGGACGATGGGAGAAGAGCTGCCGGTGAGGGCCAAAACCTGCCGAGCCAACTCTAGAATGGTGACCTCCTGCGGGTTGCCCAGGTTAAAGGGGCCGGGATAAGGGCTGTTCATCAGGCGCACCAGGCCCTCGATGAGGTCGGAGATGTAGCAGAAGCTACGGGTCTGGGAGCCATCTCCATAGACGGTGAGGGGATCCCCGCGCAGCGCCTGGACGATGAAGTTGCTGACCACGCGACCATCGTCTTCCCGCATGGCGGGCCCATAGGTGTTGAAGATGCGGGCCACGCGGATCTCCGTTTGGTACTGCCGCTGCCAGTCAAAGGTTAGGGTTTCGGCCAGGCGCTTGGACTCGTCGTAGCAGGCCCGCGGGCCGATGGGGTTGACATGGCCCCAGTAGTCCTCCGGCTGGGGATGCACCTGGGGATCCCCGTACACTTCCGAAGTGGAGGCTAGGAGGAAGCGGGCCCCCGTCTTTTGGGCCAGCTCGAGGAGGTGGTAGGTGCCCCAGACGCTGGTGCGGATGGTGCGGATGGGATCCGCTTGGTAGTGGGGGGGAGAGGCAGGGCAGGCCAGGTGGTAGATTTGCTCAATGCCAGCTTTTTCCAGCTCCGGCGGCAGCGGCTCGGCCACGTCGTGCCACAGCAAGGTAAAGGCGGGGTTGTTGCGGTGGGCCCGCACGTTCTCCTCTCGCCCCGTGTAGCCGTTGTCGAGGCAGATAACCGCGTGGCCTTCCTGCAGAAGGCGGCTAACCAGATGGGAGCCGATAAACCCCAAACCACCCGTTACCAGAACCTTCACCAGCCCACTCCAATTAAGGTGATGCCCGCCTGTTGAAGGGCCTGCCGGTCTAGGCAATTGCGGCCGTCGACGATAAGAGGCCGCCGCATCAACTCGGCAAGGCGCCGGTAATCCAGCGACAAGAACTCCGGCCACTCTGTCACCAGCACCAGGGCGTCGCAATCCTGGGCCAGGCGGAACACGTCTGTTTCCACCACCACATGGGCTAGGCCCTCCCGCATTCCCGAAGCCGAGACAATGGGATCATACGCCTTTACCTTGGCCCCCAGGCGGTGGAGCTGCTCAATTAAGGTTAGAGACGGCGCATCCCGCAGGTCGTCAGTGTGGGGCTTGAAGGTGAGGCCCAAAAGGCCAATGGTCTTGCCCTTAAGCACCTTAAGGGCCTGCTGCAGCTTTTCCACCAAGCGCTGCCGCTGCTCACGGTTGACCTCGACAGTAGCCCGCAACAGCTTGGCCTCGTAGCCGTAGTCAGCCGCCGTCTGGATCAAAGCGGCCAAATCCTTGGGGAAGCAGCTCCCCCCCCAGCCTATGCCGGCGTTGAGGAAGGCGCGGCCAATGCGCTTATCGAGGCCGATCCCTTCGGCCACCTGGAGGATGTCGGCGCCGGTGCGCTCGCAGATATTGGCAATCTCGTTGATGAAGCTGATCTTAGTGGCTAGGAAGGCGTTGGCGGCATATTTGATCATCTCGGCGGAGGCCAGGTCGGTGACCAGCAAGGGCACGGGATCCCCGCCCAAGCCTTGCTGGCGGCTAAGGATGGGCTCGTAAAGTTGCCGCAGGATCTCGATGGCCCGGGGGCTGTTGGAGCCAATCACGATGCGGTCGGGGTAAAAGGTATCGTGGATGGCGCTGCCCTCCCGCAGAAACTCGGGGTTGCTCACCACGTCGAAGGGCGGCACCCAGGGAGACCTGTCCAGGGTGGCCAGGGAGGAGGGGGTGGGATCCCCGCCCGCTATGGCCATCTTCTGTTTTTCTGCCTGGCTGCCTAGCCGCTGCTTGGCGGCCTCTGCCGCCCCGTCCAGAATCAGCATGCGCACCCAGTCGCCGGAGCCGATGGGGACAGTAGACTTGTTAACAATAACCCGGTAGCGGTCGTCTAGGTGCTGGCCGATCTCCCGCGCTACAGCCTCTACGTAGCGCAGGTCTGGCTCGCCGCTGGGCAGAGCTGGCGTCCCTACGGCAATGAAGATGACCTCGCTGGCCTGCACCCCCAGGGCAAGATCGGTGGTAAAGTGCAGCCGACCGGCTTCAGTTCCAGCCCGCACCAGGTCTTCCAGGCCGGGCTCGTAGATGGGCAGGCGACCCCGCTGCAGCCCTTCAATCTTGGCGGGGTTGTTGTCCACACAGATAACGCTATTTCCTAGGTGAGCCAGGCAAGCCCCTGTTACCAGGCCCACATAGCCAGCGCCTACCACAGCAACGTGCATACTCAGAGTTCGCTCCCGAACGGATGGCCCCCATGCCCCCGCAGCTCACCGTTAGGATACCCCACTCCCCTGGGATCCCTTACCCCTATTGAGGTCGGTGGCAGAATAAAGCAGGATATCTGTGGATCCCCGCTCGAGCTGCAGTGAGCTTTCTGGATTCTGCTGCCATAGCCAGCCGCCGTCAGCGCCAGGTGCAGAGGGTGCTGTACGTTACGTTGGGGCTGAATAGCCTGGTGTTTGCCATCAAGTTAACCCTGGGGCTGGCGACGGGATCCCTAAGCCTCATTGCCGATGCCCTGCACAGCTCCACCGACAGCGCCAGCAACATTTTGGGCTTGGTGGCCGTGCGCTTTTCTTCGCCAGAGCCCGATGACGACCATCCCTACGGCCATCGCAAGTTTGAAGCCATTGGAGCGCTGGGGATCGCCGCCTTTTTGGGGATGGCCAGCCTGGAGATCCTGCGCACAGCCGTGGAGCGGTTTTGGGAGCCCCAGCCCCACCTGCAGATCGATGAGCTGACCTTGGGGGTAATGGTGGGCGTGCTGGGCATTAATGTCTTTGTCACCCTCTACGAGCACCGCTGGGGCAAAGCTCTGTCCAGCCCGCTGCTGTTGGCCGATGCGCGCCATACCCTCAGCGACGTTGGGGTAACGCTGACGGTCTTGCTGGGGTTGGCCGGCATGCATTATTGGGGGATCCCTTGGTTGGATCAAGCCCTGGCTTTGCCGGTGGCGCTGCTGGTGCTCCGAAGCGGCTGGGAAGTGCTGCAGGAGAATCTTCCCTACCTCACCGACCGGGTGGCGATTCCTGCCGAGGCCCTGCGGGATCTGATCCTGAGCGTGCCAGGCGTGCTTGACTGTCATGACATCACTTCCCGCGGCATCCCCGGGGAAATGGTCTTTATCGAGATGCACCTGGTGGTGGAGCCACAGGACATTGAGTCCGCCCACCGCCTCACTGAGGAAGTTGAACGCCTCTTGCAGGAGCGCTACGGGCCGGTGCGGGTCACCATCCACCTGGAGCCCTACTCCCACATTGAGGGATCCCGAACCTAGCCCCACGGTCAATCCGCCCAAGCCGCAGAGTTCGCCTTGCGCCACAGGGCCTCCTCACCAGAGCTCTTCTTGGGTTCCTTGCATTCCTTGCCCCGCCCGGGTTTAATGGGGGTAGACAAGAGACCGCAGCACCCGTACCTGTTGCTGCACTCCTGTATGCTGCAGGCTAGCTTCCCTTTTGGGAAGTCCTAGGAATTGGAAAAAAGAAAAAGGAGGGCGCCTTGAGCCTGAGAGTTGCCGTGGTGGGGGGCGGGCCAGCAGGGGCTTCTGCAGCCGAGGTTCTGGCTCAAGCCGGGATCGAGACCTTTTTGTTTGAGCGGAAGCTGGACAACGCCAAACCCTGCGGAGGCGCTATTCCCCTCTGTATGGTTTCGGAGTTCGACCTGCCGGAGGAGATCATCGACCGCAAGGTGCGCAAGATGAAGATGATCTCGCCCTCCAATTACGAGGTGGACATCGCCCTCGAAAATGAAGGCGAGTACATTGGCATGTGCCGCCGCGAAGTCCTTGACGCTTTCTTGCGCAACCGCGCCCGTCAAAAGGGGGCAGAGCTCATTCACGGCAAGGTGATGCACCTGGAAGTCCCCAAAAATGGCCAGGATCCCTACGTCTTGCACTACGTCGACTTTTCTGGCAACGCGCAGCAGGGGGTACCTCGCTCGCTGGCGGTGGATGTGGTGATTGGGGCGGATGGGTTCCACTCGAAGGTGGCAGAGGCCATTGGTGCCGGGGACTACAACTATGCCCTGGCTTTTCAGGAGCGCATTCGCCTCCCCGAGGACAAAATGGCCTACTATGCTGAGCGGGCAGAGATGTACGTGGGAGACGATGTCTCGCCCGACTTTTATGCCTGGGTGTTTCCCAAGTGCGACCATGTGGCGGTGGGCACCGGCACGATGAGGGCCAACCAAGCCCAGATCCAAAAGTTGCAAGCCGGGATCCGCGCCCGCGCTGCTGACCGGATCCGTGGGGGCCAGGTGATCAAGGTGGAGGCCCATCCCATTCCAGAGCATCCCCGTCCGCGCCGCGTAGTGGGCCGGGCCGCGTTGGTAGGAGACGCAGCAGGGTATGTAACCAAGGCAAGCGGCGAAGGGATTTACTTTGCTGCCAAGTCGGGCCGCATGTGCGCCGAGGCTATTGTTGAAACTTCCAACGGCGGGAAGCGTATCCCCACAGAAGAGGATCTCAAGCTCTATCTCCAGCGCTGGGATCGCCAGTACGGCCTAACCTACAAAGTCTTGGACATTCTGCAGCGGGTGTTCTACCGCTCCAACGCCACCCGCGAAGCTTTTGTCGAGATGTGCGCCGACCGGGATGTGCAGCGGCTAACCTTTGCCAGCTACCTCTATAAGACGGTGGTGCCGATGAGCCCCTGGGTGCAGTTCAAGATTACCGTTAAAACCCTGGGCAGCTTGCTGCGGGGCAACGCCCTGGCTCCCTGAGGGAGCTTTACTGCCACTGGAAGGTAACAGTAACCCGATCCCAGTTGGCGTCCGTTTTCAGCACGCTGGCAGAAGCTTTCTGGCCAGGAGGTACATTGCTGGGCTCAAAGGCGGCCACGCGCGTATCGACGACTTCTCCGCCACGGTAGAAGGTAAAACGGGCGCGGGCGTTGAGGACAGTGCGGTTGCTGCGGTTGATGGCCTCCACACTCAGGCGACTGCCAGCCCCTACCCGCTCTTCCCGGATTGAGCCCACAATCACCAACTCGCCCGGGTTGGGTCCGGATGCCGCAGGCGTTGGGCTTGCAGGGGCAGAGGGTTGGGGGGTGGCGCCTTGCTGCTTCAAGAGCTCCAAAACGCGGGCCAGCTCCTGCTGAAAGAAGACAAACGCTTCCCGCGATTGGTTGGCCACCTGGGCCAGGATCAGCCGATCCGCTTCGCTCAGAGGGATCTCCAGGAGGGGATTTGGCCCTTTTAGGGTAACCCGGATGCTGGCAACCTCCTGGTTGATGAACTTATCCAGATAGGGAAAGAGATTAAGGATGCAATCTTGAAAAGATCCCAGCGGCAAGGTGCTCTTGTTGGTCAGCACCAAGTCCGCCCGCTCACAGCTAGCCCGATCCGCCAGCTCAATTTCCAGGGGCACCCGAAAGGAGCCCGGACTGGTGTTGGTGATGGTAACCCGAGTGCCGGACACCACCTCTCGCCAGCCATGGATAACTTCTACGCTGGGGCGAGTCACCTCTTCCGTGAAGTACTCTCCCGCCCAGGCAGGGGATCCGCAGAAGGTGAGCATAGAAAGCAACGCCGCCACTGGGCAAGTTCGTCGCCAATTCACCTTCACTTTTCCTCCCTTGCAGATCTGGGACACTGCCTGCCCCTGGCAACAGCTTCTAGCGTCAACTAAGTCCGTCTAGGGTAAAATCGAGAAGTTCAAAGCGTTACAAAACTTTGGGCCTGCCGACCAGTGCGGCCGTGTTCCTCGCTTAACTAGGCAGTATGGCTAGATCCCTAGCTTCGTGGCTCAATCGGCTTGCCCTCCTGCGAGGCCTAGTCTTTATCCTAGCAGTGGTAGTGGCTCTCACCTACTTGGGCTTTAGCCGAGAAGTTCGCCTCGGCCTTGACCTCAAAGGCGGGACGCAGCTTACCCTGCAAGCTCTGCCGACGCAGGAGGTGCCTGAGATTACTCCCGAAGTGATGCAGAGAGTGGAGGCTGTTATCCAGCAGCGGATCAACGGCCTGGGGGTGACTGAGCCTTTGATTCAAATCAGTGGCCGGGATCGTCTATTCGTGCAACTGCCTGGGGTAGCAGATCCGGATCGGGCGGTTGCTCTTTTGGGCGACACAGCCCAGTTGGAATTTCGCAAGGGCCTAGTTCCGGTCAGCGCCCTGCCCCGCAACGAACGGGGGGAGGTAACAGCCGGAGAGAACCCCGAAGCCTTGTTTGAAGGGGTCGGCCTCACCGGGGATCTGCTGCGCAACGCCTATCCCCAGGCCCCTCGCCGCGGCTCCCAGAGCTGGGAAGTGCTGCTAGAGTTTAAGCCGGAGGGGGCTGAGAAGTTTGCCCAGGTCACCCGAGAGCTGGCTGGCACGGATCGCCCCTTGGGGATTTTTCTGGACGAGGTGCTCATCAGCGCCCCGATCGTGGGGCCGGAGTTTGCCCGCACTGGCATTACTGGCGGAACGGCGGTGATCACAGGCAATTTCACGGTGGAAACTGCCACCGACCTAGCGATAAAGCTCAAAGCGGGGGCGCTGCCGGTTCCAATTCAGGTGATTGAAAACCGCACCGTCGGGGCCACCCTAGGAGAAGAAAGTGTGCGCCGCAGCCTCTATGCCGGTATCGGCGGCCTGGTGCTGGTGTTTGTGTTCATGGTGGCCTACTACCGCCTGCCGGGACTCATTGCCGACATCGCTCTCCTCATCTATGCCCTCTGTACGTTTGCTTTGTTCCAACTGCTGGGGGTGACCATGACCCTGCCAGGAGCCGCTGGCTTCATTCTCAGCATTGGCATGGCGGTGGACGCCAATGTGCTAATCTTTGAGCGCATCAAAGAGGAGCTGCGGGCGGGCAAGTCCATTTACAAGTCCATCTCGGAAGGGTTTAGCCGCGCCTTTAGCAGCATTCTCGACAGCAACGTCACCACCCTTTTGGTCTGTGGCGTGCTCTTTTGGTTGGGGATGGGGCTGGTGAAAGGTTTCGCCGTAACCCTGGCTATTGGCGTTTCGGTAAGCTTCTTTACGGCCATCACCTGCACCCGCACCCTGCTGTTGGCGGCAATGGGGATCCCTGCCCTGCGCAAACCTGAACTCTACGGCGTTCGCATGGAGGCGGCCCAACCATGACCGCGCAAGAGCTAGCAGGCGGATCCTCGCGGTTGCTCGACTACCGCTTCGACATCGTCGGGCGCAGCAAGCTCTGGTTTACCCTTTCCTTGGCGGTCTTGCTGGTGGGGCTGGCCAGCATGGCTTTTTCTCTGGCCTCTCTAGGAACCCCCCTGCGGCTGGGGCTGGATTTTGCCGGCGGCACCTTGCTGGATCTGCGTTTTGAGCGGCCTGTCACCACCGACGAGCTGCGGCGGGCGCTGCAGGAACATGGTTTGGGAACCAGCATCATCCAACTGGACACCCAGACGGGCCAGGAAGCCCTGATCCGCATGCCCCCTTTGACGGAGCAAGAGCGCCTGGCAGTGGAAGACACGCTGCGGCAGCGGGTGGGATCCTTTGAGCGCAGGCTGGTGGAGACGGTGGGCCCGACGGTGGGGCGTTTGCTCTTGCGCTCCGGCCTCGTGGCCGTGCTCATCTCCTTTGGGCTCATTGTGGTGTATCTGGCCCTGCGCTTTCAGTGGGATTACGCAGTGTTTGCCATTGTGGCCTTGCTGCACGATGTGGTGTTGACCACAGGGCTGTTTGCCCTTTTGGGCCTGACGGTGGGCATGGAGGCGGACAGCCTGTTTGTGGTGGCGCTGCTAACCATCATCGGCTTTTCCGTCAACGACACGGTGGTCATCTACGACCGCATCCGGGAAAACCTGCGTCTAGTCAGCCGCCGGGTCAGCTTTGCCGAGGTGGTGAACCTGTCTTTAAACCAAACTTTTGCCCGCTCCCTAAACACCACCCTGACGACGATGCTGCCCCTGGTGGCCATTGCCATTTTTGGCGGGGCCACGTTGAAGGGGTTTGCGATTGCTTTGCTCATCGGCTTTAGCTTGGGGGTCTATTCCAGCATCTTTATCGCCAGCCCCCTGCTGGTGTGGTGGCGGCAGCGGCGCTATGGCGGAAGGGTGCCTTCCAGCGCAGAGGGGTAAGACGGCAGCAGCGGCCTACCAGTGCAGTCGCTGTCCATGGGCAACCAGGTAGCGCTGCAAATCGGCCATCTTGCCCTGCGGCACGATTTGGGCCGGGGTCAAGCTGGGATCCTGGCTGCGCAACCAGGCCACGATGAGCCCAGCTGCCGAGCCGATGGTCCACTCCCCGTAGTGGGTGCGGGTAGCGGCGTTAACAATGTGGCTGACGGCGATCCCTTTGCCGCCGATAAGCAGGTTATCCACCTTCTGCGGGATCAAAGCTTCCAAGGGAATGAGAATGGGGCGAACGGAAAACTCGCTGACCGGCGCGGAGCTGGCCGACCGGGAGGGCTCCCAGTTGCGGTAGCGACAGCCGTGCATGTCGATGGCGTAGTGGGTGATCCCGACAACGGTAGGTCTGAAATCCCGCCCTCCGCTGGCGCCAACTCGGATGTCCTGCTCCAGTATCATGAATTCCGCCTGGCCGTAGGCAGCTCTCCCCAGGATGCGCCGTCCCTCTCGGATGTAGGGGTAGAGGCTGAGGCCAGAGCGGGTGCCCAGCAAGGAGTCTTCGGCAAACACTAGGGAGAGGGGATAGCCGGGCCGGGATTGGGTTTCCATCAGCCACTCGGCAAACAACAGGGCGTGGTTTTCTCCATCTTTGAGGGCGGAGACGTCCAGCCCCCCCAACCAGTTGTGGCGCTGCCCCGAGGCCACCAGCCGCTCTTCGGTCAGGATCAGGGGCGGGTTCATCAGCCCCCAGTCGTTGCCGCGGTTCCAGTTCACCAGGGTCAGATCTCCGGGAACCGGGGTGCCGTAGAAGGGATCCGTGCGGCCCTTGCTGACGATGCGGCGATAGTTGAAAAAGCTCCGACCGCTGAAGGTGGGAAAGCCCTCCAGGTCAAACTGGCGGCGGTGTTCGGCGCGGGAGTAGCCCGGCTGCAGCTGGGCCAGCTCGGCGCGGGAGCGGCCGCCATCGTCGCGGATGGCCAGCACAAAGGGAAAGGTAAAGGCCTGGGTACACTCCGGGTTGCTGGCCGGGGCGGCATTGGGCTCTCCGGTTAGATCCCGCCCTTCCGAGCCCAGCCGGTAGGGGATGCCAGCCCAGCCCACCAGCTCGCCGGTATCGGTGGCGTCGATGACGAAGAAGGGACGGCCCGGCGGTGCCTGTAGCCGCAGCACCCGTTTGGCAAACACTTCCGTCTCCTGCCAGCTATACCAGCTCACCAATTCGCGCCACAGCCGTCCTGGCGGCACGAAGTTGGGATCCCGTGGTTGTCGCTGCACAGCATAAATGCTCTCAATCCGGGAGCCGTCGGCGCTGAAGGTGGCCCCCTTAAAAGCCGTCTGGGTGGCCCAGCGACTCTGGGGAGCATGCTGAGCTGCCTGCCGCAGCCAGGTATCCACCGCCTGCAGACCTGCCTGGGGCGGAAAACACAAGCTCCCTACCCAGCAACTGTTGATCTTGGCCACGCGGGTGCCGGGCGGGATCCCTGTCCAGGACGGGAGATGCACCGGCTGGCTTTCAATGAGGGCCTTAAACTCCAGCCAGTGGCGGGAAAAATTGCCCCGCTGCCGCATGAGGAGAGACTCATCGAGGGCCGATACCCCTTGGGAAGTGATCTGCCCCCCTAGCCAGGGAGTGAGCTCGATGAGGCAGGTTTGCACGCCCCCCCGCATGGCTTGGCCTGCTGCCGCCACGCCCCCCAGAGATCCGCCCACCACCACCAGCTCGCACTCCCAGATCTCCTCCGGCTGCGGCAGGGGATCCAGCAGGGGCCAGCCGTGGGCGGTAAAACGGGGCAGCTCTGGCGGGGATCCCCCTTCCGGCTGGGAGAGGGCGGCAAACCCTGCCCCGGCCACAAAGCTCAGCAGCGACAGGATCCCCAGTCCCAGAGCTCGTTTCTGGCTAAGTCTCCGCTGCGCTGCTCGGATCCCTCTGCTGGCCTTGCTCACTGGAGCCCCACCCCCCACGCCGCGCCAACACCTGCTTAGACAGCGATCCCAAGCCTATGAGGAGAATACTCGACAAGCTGCCCCCAGGGGTCAGACTGGGCAAGCTACAGGGCATAATGGGCTAGCAACTTGTCTCCAACAGGGATCCACAGCACTATGGGACGGGCAAAGAAGGTGGTTTTGGCCTACTCCGGCGGCGTTGACACCTCCGTCTGTATCCCCTACCTCAAACACGAGTGGGGGGTGGAATCGGTGGTTACCCTGGCGGTGGATCTGGGGCAAGGAGCAGAGCTGGAGGCCATCCAGGCCAAGGCCCTTAGGGCAGGGGCAGAGCAATCGCTGGTGCGGGAGGCTGTCCAGACCCTAATTACCGACTATGCCTTCCCCGCCCTCCAGGCCAACGCCCTCTACGAACAGCGCTACCCTCTCTCCACTGCCCTGGCCCGGCCCCTGATTGCCAAGCTGCTGGTAGAGGTGGCAGAGGAAGTGGGTGCCGACGCAGTGGCCCATGGCTGCACCGGCAAAGGCAACGACCAAGTGCGCTTCGACCTGGCCATTGCCGCCCTAAACCCTAGGCTAAAGGTGCTGGCCCCAGCGCGCGAGTGGGGCATGACCCGCGAGGAGACCATTGCCTATGGGGAGCGCTACGGGATCCCCATGCCGGTGCAGAAGTCCAGCCCCTACAGCATCGACCTCAACATTCTAGGCCGCAGCGTCGAAGCCGGGATCCTGGAGGACGCCGACCAAGAGCCGCCGGAGGAAGTGTATGCCCTCACCCGGCCTCTTTCTCAAACCCCCGACGAACCCGCCTATGTGGAGATTGCCTTTGAAGAGGGGATCCCAGTGGAGCTGGACGGGCAGCGCCTTGGCCCCCGAGTCCTCTTTGAGCGGCTCAATGCCTTGGCCGGCAGCCACGGCGTGGGCCGCATCGACATGATTGAGGATCGGCTGGTGGGGATTAAGTCGCGCGAGATCTACGAGTGCCCCGCTCTAACTGTGCTCATTCAAGCCCACCGCGAGCTGGAAAGCCTCACCCTTCCCCGCGAGGTCCTCCACTACAAGTACGGCATCGAGACCACCTACAGCCAGTTGATCTACAACGGCCTTTGGTATTCGCCGCTGCGGGAGGCTCTTGACGCCTTTGTCCGCACCACCCAGAAAAGCGTCACCGGCGTCGTGCGGATGCGTCTGCACAAGGGCCAAGCGGTCTGCGTGGGCCGCCGTTCCCCTTACTCCCTCTACAACCCAGAGCTGGCCACCTACGGGGAAGGGGATCAATTCGACCATCGCGCTGCCGAAGGCTTCATCTATATTTGGGGCTTGCCTACCCGTGTCTGGGCTGAGGTTCACCGCTGGCGCGAAGGGAGATAGGCCTATTCCGCCGGCGTTCTCGAGCAGATGGCTGTTCTTGTCTAGGTTCGGCGGAAGTTGTTGACGTCTAGGGCTGGCAACTCTACCTGTTCCACCTGAGGTCGAAAGCCCAGCCAAGGGGTGGCCAACTGGGCAAAGCGCTCTGGATCCCCGCTGACATAGAAGCAGTGCGGTTCGTCGCGGAGGGCTGTTGGGGGCCGGCGGAGACCCCAGAGGCTAAGTTCACGGGCTAGCGAGCGCACCAGGGCCACGCCGGGATCCACCCGCTTGACCGAAGGGGGCAGCAGAGACTTCAGCAGGGGATCAAGGAGAGGATAGTGGGTGCAGCCGTAGACAAGGGTGTCGATCCCTTGCCGTAGAAGCGGCTGTAAGTAGCGTTTGGCGGCCTGCTGCAGCTCGAGGCTGTTCAACTGACCGGCTTCGATGAGGGGAACAAACGCCGGGCAGGCCTGCTCCCAGCAGTGGACAGGCTGGGGAAAGCGCTTGGGATCCAGGGCGCTGTACTCACGGATGGCCTTGGAGTAGGCGCGGCTTTTAACCGTAGCCGCCGTGGCAATGACCCCAATGCGGGATCCTTGGGCCAAGGCCGCCTGGGCGCCGGGCAGGATGAGGCCAAGGATGGGTAGGGCAAACTCCTGCTGCACTTGCTCTAGGGCCAGCGCCGAGCTGGTGTTGCAGGCCATCACCACGACTTTCACCGGCTGCGCCTGCATCCAGCGTAGGATCTGGCGCACGAAGGTCAAGATCTCCTCAGGCGAGCGATCCCCATAGGGCAGCCGCGCCGTATCAGCAAAATAGACAAGGCGCTCTTGGGGCAATTGCCGCCGCAGGGCCCGCCAAACGGTGAGCCCCCCCAGGCCACTGTCAAACACCCCAATTGGCCAACTGGGATCTGGCTCTCTTGTCCACCCCCAACGCATGCTCCTTCCTCCCTCACTACCTTGGCCTAAGCTGCTGTATCCTACCCTGCCTTGAGACGGGTGGCACGCTCTAGCGGTTGCGCAAGAAGGTCTCGATGCCCTCGGCAATGGCTCCCGCCAAAACGGCCTGGTATTCGGGGGTGGCCAACTTTCGCCCTTCCGTGGGGTTGGTAACATACCCCAGCTCCAGCAGCACCGAGGGCATGCCCACGGGCGTTTCCCGCACCATGAAAAAGCGGGCCCGTCGCACCCCCCGATCCGCAGCGCCAGTAGCTCGCACCAGGCTGCGGTGCAAGATTGCTGCTAGCTCGGCGCTATCCGGCCGTAGGTAGTAGGTCTCGATGCCGTGGACGCTGGAGCGATCCAGAGCGTTGGCGTGGATGCTCACCAACAGCGTGGCGTTGGCCTGCACGGCTATATCCACCCGCGGCCGCAGCAGCACCTCACGGTCGTCGGTGCGGGTCATCACCACCTCATAGCCCCGCTCCTGCAGCAGGTGTCGGACCTGGTGGGCAACAAGGAGCACAATGTCCTTCTCCAAGATCCCATCTACCCCAACAGCACCGGGATCCCGTCCCCCGTGGCCTGGATCAAGGGCAATAGCCGGCCGGCTTTGGCGAGGACGGGAAGCCTGGGCAGGCGGCTGCGGCTGGGATGGGGGAAAAGGAGCGCCTAGAGGACGCAACTCCAAAGTGATGCGGCGGGATCCCTGGCCGGGATTGGGCTCAAAGACATTGAAGTCCTCGGCGGGCTGCACCAGAATGCTGACCGTGCGGGCATCTTCCTGCACAAGGCGGATCCGCTGCACCGGTCCCCCGACCGGCAAGCCGGGATCCGGCAAGGACTCGGGCAGGCGCGCCGGTGCCACGTTGATGCGGTAGCTGCCGCTTTCGGGATCCCAGCCAGCCCGGTAGAACATAAACCCATCGGCGCTGATGATGAGCTGATTTCCCCGCAGCTCCACAGAGCGCAAGGTGGCTAGCGGCCCTTGGGAATCAGTTAGGCTGATATCAGGCAAAAGGCTGGCCTGGGCAGCACCCCCAGCAGGCTGGATCCAGATTCCTCCCTGCTGTGGGTCGTAGCGGGCCTCCCAATCCCCACTGGAAGGATCCACATCCAACACCACGCGGGCAATCGTAGGCTCGAATTGCCCAACACGCAGCCGCAAAACCCCCAAGCGGTTGACAGGATAGACCCGCTGGGTGAGGGCAGGACTAAGGGTGGTGTTGAGAAAATCCACAACCACCCGATTTGGATCGAAGAGGCGCCGCACCGTGGTGGAAGGGTTGCCCTGGGTGCGAATGAAAAAGCCCTCCGCCTGGGGAGAGATGGCCAAGATCTGATGGCTGGAACGGGAGCTTGCAGGAGGAGGGAGTGGGCTGGCTTCAGGGCGGGGGGGCGGCCCTGAGGATGGGGGCAGGGACGAGGCGGTGGGCTCTTGGGAAGCAGGGGAAGGAGGAAATAGCGAGGCAGCGGGCGAGGGTTGCTCAGGTTGGAGGAACTGAACAGCCCAGCGGGAAGGGCCGGCGGTAAGGAGTTGCAGTTGGTCAAGGCTAAGGGGCTGGTCTGGCTGCAGGTGGAGGACAAAGCGGGTGATGGTCGGGGTGAGCTGTTTGATCTCCAACAAGGTAACTCGCCCTGGAAAGGTCTGGCTTTGGGGCTCGCGTCCAAAAAGGGTGTTGGGAAAATCCAGAACCACCCTAGGAGGGTTTTGCAGCACAAACAGAAAAGGCCGCACCTCTCCTTGGGTGTTGACCTCCAGCCATCCCCGCTGCGGGTCGTAGTGCCAGCGGTCAATGCGAGACAGACCGGTAACGGTAGTCAGTTGGGCTTGAACGGGCAAGGGGGAAAATAGACCCGCTCCAGCTAGGCCCCACAGCAGCATTGCTCCCCAAAGGGAGCACGGCTTGGGATCCCATCTTATTCCCCGCTTGTCCAAGCCAGGCATACCGTCCACCCACTCTGCCTACCTGCTGCCCTCAACTATACCAACCTCCCCCCAAGGCGACCTGAAGGGAGCGCCCTCTTGCTGCTGCCGGCGGAGCTAGCTGAGGATAGTGGGGATCCTTCCCCTGAGATTTCGCCAAGTAATGAATGACAGGCCCACCTGATCCCCTCTCTCTGGCCCGCGCCGGTAATATTCAAGCAATTGTGCAGGTTGTCCGCTTGGAGCTGCTGCGGCAAAAGTGGCCTGCCCAAGTTCGCTTTGCTGATAACACCCTGCACATCTACCTGCTGGGATCCCTTCCCGGACAACCCTCCCCTCAAGTGGTGACCGCCCGGCTTTTTCTAATGTTGAAGCAGCTGCGGATCCCACGGCTGGAACAAGTGGAAATTTGTGCTTTCCTCGGCTCCCAGTTGCTCTGGCGACGCAGACTGAGAATAGGCTCCCAGCAGCGCTGGGATCGGTTTTCCTTCGATAACTGGGCAGTCAACGCTTGGGCTTACCCGGCTGCGTTTGCGGTGGCCCTGATGGTAAACAACATCGACTTATTGCAGTTGTTGCATTTGCCTTTGCACATCTGGATTCATGAGTTTGGCCATGCCACCGTCGCCTGGTGGAGCGGGTATCGGGCTTTGCCTCTGCCCATCGGCTGGACAAGCGTTAGCTCGCAGAGGGATCCCTTTGTGTATTTTGGAATCCTCTTTTTACTGATTCTACTCTTCTGGTCAGCCCGCAAGGAGCGGATTGGGTGGCTGCAGGTGCTGGCCATCTTTCTTGCTCTATTGCAGTTTTACATGACCTGGCTGATGCCCAATCGCACCTGGGAGATGTTGTTTGTCTTTTAGCGGCGTTGGAGGAGAATTTTATCTCAGCACCTTTCTGATGGCCAGCTTTTATTTTCCCTTGCCAGATCGCTGGAGATGGGATTTTTGGCGATTTGTCGTGTTGGGGATCGCGAGCAGCAGCCTCTGGAAAAGCTTTTGGCAGTGGCATCTTATTCAGCAAGGGTTAGCCCCAATCCCTTGGGGAACCCTACTATGCGGCCAAGGAGATGCTGCTGGGGATATGAACCGCCTGGTTTATGAGTTTGGTTGGAGCGAAAGCCAAATTGTCCAAACCTACAGAAGCCTAGGAAACTGGTGTGTTTTGTTCATATTGGGCTTGTATATCTTGTTTCTACTGCGCATGAACAATCAGATTTGGTTGTCTCTACAAGCAAGATTTATCCTCTGGGTCGATGCTCTCTTTGAACCGAGTAAGCATCGCTAAAAAAGCCATATCTTCTCACCTTTTTTGGGAAAAAGACTGAGTCGAGGCGCAGCAGCGAAGGCTCTAGATCTTGCTCAAAGCGACTGTAGACCAATAGACTTGTCGAGGGCACTAGAAAAGAGCCAGAAACCCTCGGTTAATGGGAGATCTCTCTCAGAACGCCTGCCCAGTACTGTCAATGTTCTGGAGCTGCATGCAGGCGCTTGGGATTAAACTCTGTTGCTGTGATAGATGGTGGCAATCTGTAGGGCTGTAGTACAAATATTGGGGATCCTAAAATGCCCTGAAAATCGTTGTGAATTATGTGGGTCTCATTTGCACAGCGGCTCCCTGGAGGGACAACAGCAAGAGATGGGTGTATTTAAACAGCATGACTCAGGCAGGAGCCGACCTGGCTTTCCATCTCCCTCCCTGCAGAAAGGGGTGCTGGCTAGTTGAGATCCTCGTCTTATCTTACTGCTGGCAGGATCCTGAGGGTGGAGGTTGCATTCATTCTAGTTTAGGCAGCCTCCGGAGTACCAACTTCCAACTGTTGCCGATTCCCCTCACCCAGGCTAAACTGGCTGCCACCCAGAGGGCGGGATCTTGGATCAACTGGCGCGTCGGCTTGCTCACCTCAAACCAAGGGTGACTCACCCGCAAATACCCCAGCAGTGATCGGCTCTGTAAACTGACACAGCCAATGCCGCCGGGCACCGTGGGCCAGATAAGCCACTCCAGGTCAATGTGGCTGTCCTCTAGGGTGCTAGCTTCCAAGCTGTGGCACCAGCAGCACCGCTGTAACTGGCCAGCCGCTGCTGTGTCGCTTGGAACTGGAGCTAGCTGTGGACACGAGG
>NZ_JANSJL010000018.1:0-10052 GCF_047502745.1 Synechococcus sp. F70.1 | reverse complement strand
AACTGGCCAGCCGCTGCTGTGTCGCTTGGAACTGGAGCTAGCTGTGGACACGAGGCTCGGGGTGGAGGGTAGAGAGGATCTCGGCTTCTACTTGCAGCAGGGTGTCCAGACGCTCCTGCACCTGGTCGGCGGGGAACTGCGCCAGGGCCAGATCCAGATACAACTGCCAGTGCCGTTCTTCAGCCGCTGCCAGCCAGAGGTAAAACTGCCGCAACTCGGGATCGGGGAGGTGAATTCCCAGCAGGCTTAGGCGTTCGTGGCTGCGAGCTTCGATAATGGCGGCCACTAGCAGTGCATCCAGAAGATGCTCTGGCTCATGGCGGCGCAGGTGCTGGTTGAGGCGGCTGGCGTAGGGAGCCGCTGGCAAAGGCCTAAGCGGGATCCCCAGCCGCTGCAGATGGCGATGGACTCGCTCAAAATGCTGCAGCTCCTCCCGCGCCAGCGGCGACAGAGCTTCCACCAGCTGCCCGTTGGCTGGGTAGCGGAAGAGGAGACTGAGGGCGTTACCCGCCGCTTTTTTCTCGCAGTTGGCGTGGTCTAACAAGACGAGGTCGAAGTGACGAATGGCCTGATCGATCCAGGCCGCAGAGGTAGGGGAAGCCAGTTGGAGGGTAACCACAGGTTCGAGAAAAGCGCAAAAAAGTTTTGTCAAGAACAGTTTCTCTGCCCCTTCTCCGCCAGGGGCTTGGGAAGAGGGACAATTGGATCTTAGCGTTGCCCCTCTCCCTGCTTAGACAGCCCTGGACAAGGCTGGGGCATTTAGTGGCTTAGGGCCAAGGTCTTTCCTGCCACAGTTGCCGCCATTTCCTCCAGGAGCTCCTCCGTCTCCTCCCAGCCGATGCAGCCGTCAGTGATGGAGACGCCGTACTGGAGCGGTACCCCCTTCTGCCAAGTTTGCTTGCCCGGCTTGAGGTTGCTCTCGAGCATGAGTCCCATCAAAGCCCGCTGCCCTTCCTGGTATTGCCGCAGCACTGCTCGACAGACGGATCCCTGCCGGCGGTAGTCTTTGTGGGAGTTGTCGTGAGAGCAATCCACCATCACTGAGCGCGGGATCCCTTGATCCTTCATTAGCAAAGCCGCCCGCGCCACATCTTCCGGCCCGTAGTTGGTCTTGCCGCCGCCCCCCCGCAACACGATATGCCGGTCGGGGTTGCCGGTGGTTTTTACCAAAGCCGTCATGCCGTCTTGGCCAATGCCCAGAAAACTGTGGGGGTGGCTAGCGGACACGATAGCGTTGAGGGCAATCTCCAGCCGCCCGTCAGTGCCGTTCTTGAAGCCCACGGGCATGGAGAGGCCGCTGGCCATTTCCCGGTGGGTCTGGCTTTCAATGGTTCTAGCGCCGATGGCCGCCCAGCTCACCAGATCAGCTGTGTACTGAGGAGTCACTGGATCCAGCATCTCTGTGGCGCAGGGCAAGCCCAGCTCGTTGATCTGCAGCAGGATGGAACGGGCCAGTTGCAAGCCGGTGGCGATATCGCAGGAGCCATCCAGGTGGGGATCGTTAATGAGGCCTTTCCAGCCCACTGTGGTGCGAGGCTTCTCAAAATAGGTGCGCATCACAATCACCAGGTGCTCGCGGGTTCGGTCGGCCACCCGCTTGAGGCGATGGGCGTACTCTATCGCCGCTTCCGGATCGTGGATGGAGCAGGGTCCAACAATTACCACCAAGCGATGGAGATCCCGTCCGTGGATGATGTCGCGGATGGCCTGTCGTGTGGAGAGCACCACCTGGGCGGCCCTTTCCGTGAGGGGCAGCTTGGCTTTGACAGCAGCAGGGGTGATCAAGGGAGTTACCTCTTGAATGTTGCAGTTGTCGGTTTGGGGGGGCATAGCACCGTCGTCCTTATTGCTGCAATGCAAGTGAGGGATTAAACCACCGAGCCATCAAAAAAGCCCTGGCTCTAGGCCCAGGGCTTCAGGACGGACTCGAGTAAACTTAGCTTCTGAGTTTACGCGCCACCCTTCCGCCCTGGTTGCCGCCAGGGAAAGGTAAAGTAGCCAAAAAAGGTAGCGCGCCAGGTCATTTCCAGAGCAAGGAACTCGAAATCTGACGGATGAGACGAGTATAGCGAAAGTATACCCGAAAAGAAACCGAATTTGCCAAGGCAGGTTTAGGTTCTAGGCTGCTCCCAGGCTTCCCCAGTAGATCAGAAAACGAGGAGCCGCCTTCCGCTGCTGCAGTCTGACAAGGCCGTAGCGGCAAGAGCCCCGCAAGCCTGGCAGGAACCGAGGCCATCAGCCCATCTCGGCGGGTAGACACGCCCCAAGCCTGGGGGATAAGCAGGGATCCCCACTAGGATCCCGTCAGCGCCTCCAAGCCCTCAACCCGCACAAACCCAATGACCTGCATTTGGTCAGCGGCTATCTCCAGCTTCAGTACCCGCACCTGGATCCCCAGCTCTTCCAGCTCTTGCAGGTCAAACACCTTGCTGAGTCCTCCCAAGAACGCCTGGGTGATCTCGTCAGGAACCCGCACCGAGCCGATGGCAAACTCTGGCTCCTGGAGCTGCAACCTGCGTCCCTCTTCCACCTGGATCCCGGCGTTGAACACTACCTCAACTGCCTGCTCCCTGCTGCCGTCTTTCTCCACCAAGAGAGCGGCAAGTTGGATGCGGTCAGGCTCCAAAAACTTGGCGCGCGGCTGGCGCAGTTCAAAATAGCGGGGTTCGTTCCCGCCCCCACCCAAGGGCAGATCTGCCTGGATCCGCTGAAACTGCCTGAGCACCTCAGGCGAGTTGAGAGCAGCATTGAGATCCTCCTGACGCACCACGACCTGAAATGCTGCTTGCAGGGGCTGTCTCAGCCGCAAAGGAGCTCCTTGGAAAAAAGCAGGGTCGATAGCGACTGGGTCGGTTTCCAACTCCAGAAGCTCCAGGCGCGGAAAGGGTGCCCGGTACAGCCCCCGCCCGGCAACTAGAAGGCGCTCCGCCTGGCCATTGAGTAGGCGGTAGTTAGGCTGGCTCTGGATGCGTACCTCCAAAACCTCTGCTTTATCCAGCTGGGTTAGGAGCATTTGGCGCGCTGCCTGCTCTGCCCAATAGCCTGCTCCTGCCCCCAAGGCGGCCAGCAAGGCCACTAAGGTTGCCAGGATCTCCATCCTTGCCGCCGCAATCTGGCCTCACACAGGCTCGCCCGCGGATCCTTTGTGAGGGCTGGCTTCAATGGGTCGGTTGCCAAGAAAAGTTTTGGCAACCTTCAGACCACCTGCCATCACCGGGCGGTTGAGGGCGGGGTCATGGACGAATTTGAGGCCAGAGGCAACTATTGGGCGCCCTTCGCCCCAGGTATCGACCACTTTTAGCGTGGCAGCCGCAACTGGACGTCCATCCGCAAAGTAATCCACCACCTTTAGGGTGGAGGCCCCTACTGGTCGCTGGTCGATCTCAATCTCGCTGAACTTCACAGGGCTGGGAAACACTGGCGGGCCGATCCTCTCTCCCCCCTCCTGAGCAGCCGGTAGATCAGCACTGGCAGGCCGAGGAGCCAAATTGAGGCCGTTGCCTTGCTCCGGAGAAGTTTCTTGCTGCGGCAGCGGGCTGGGAAGACCCGTGGAAATGGCCATAGGAACCTCCTCCGTTACAGACGATTAACTTTGGAACAGGCTTTTGCCATCCTCAGCCCGGATCAAGAAAGCTGGGATCGGCGTCTCCGGATTGCTAAAGCTAAATCCTGAAGATATTCTAAACTAAGTCTAGCCTGGGATCTGCCTTTCCCTTCAGCTGCGAAACACTAGCGAGAAGAGAGGGAGCAGGAGAAGCTTAGCAGGCTGGGACGCTAGTGCAAGGAGTACTGCAATACATAGGCCCCCTCCTGGCTTGGCTTGTAGGTGTTGGCTCGGAGGGTGTACGTGCCGCTGCGAGGCAAAAAGGCAATCAACAGGGCATCGGTGCCGCCACCCTGGTCGTCATCCCAAGCCATCACCTTCCCCTCCGGATCTAACAGTTGCAAGAAGGCATCGAAGTCAGAGCTGGTCAAGGAGGCGACCAGGATTTGGCCAGGGCGAGCAGTGATAGGGTATTCCTCCATCCAACTGCCATCTTCCGGGTGCTGAAGGGATCCCGCGTGGAGGCGGCCCGATAGGGTTTGCTGCCAATTGACCTGCGTGAGGGTATAGGTCAGCCGGTAGGAGCCGCTGGCAGCCGGCTCAAAGCTAGTGGCCCGCAGGGTGTAGGTGCCTTCCTGCGGCAGCCGCACTGCCAAGAGGGCGTTGACATCTAGGCCCGAGTCATCATCAAAGCCGATCACCCGTCCCTGCTCGTCCACCAGCTCCAGATAGGGGTCAAACTCTTCACTCTCCAAGGCGGCAATCAGGATTTGCCCAGCCTTGGCCACAACAGGGATCCCATCCCAGTAGCTGCCATAGGCGCGACTAACCTTGTCCTCCACTGTGAGGCCTCCCCTTAGGGTCTGGCTGTCTCTTCCTAGGACAGATGCCAGTGGGGCTCTCCCTAGGTCTAATAGCTGGCAGCCCCCTGTCAGGGCCACCCAGCTAAAGGCTAGCCAGGCTCCCCAACGGCGGAACAGTGGAGCAATAGGAGGCAACTTCCCCATCGAGGCTCTGGATTTCAATTCTACCCCCCAGAAGGGGGACAAGGACGGCCATCACAGCTCCTCCCAAGCTTGCAAGACAGCCTCTAGGGCCAGCCGCCCGTGGCTGAGATGGGTTCCTCCTTGTAAATAGACAATGTAGGGCTCCCGCAGCGGTCCATCGGCGGAGAGCTCCGCGCTGCTGCCGGCCACAAACGTGCCCGCCGCCATCACCACTGGATCGGCGTAGCCGGGCATCACCTCTGGAATTGGGGTGAGATAGGAATCTACCGGGGAGCTGCTTTGGATAGCGCGGCAAAAGGCCTGCAGCTTCTGTGGGGATCCCAGTTGAATGGCCTGAATGATGTCAGTGCGGGGTGCTTGGGGCAGCGGAGAGACGGGATAGCCTAAGTCATGGAACACCTGGGCGGCCAGGTGAGCAATCTTGACGGCCTCGGCCACCATTTGCGGAGCTAAGAACAGCCCTTGGAACAGCAGGCGGTTGAGATCGAAAGTTGCTCCTCCTTCCGAGCCGATCCCCGGTGCCGTCAGCCGGCAGGCAGCTTTCTCCACCAGTTCGGCTCGCCCTGCCACATAGCCCCCTGCTGGAGCCAGGGTGCCACCTGGGTTTTTGATTAGGGATCCAGCAATCAAATCTGCGCCTACGTGGGTGGGCTCTTGGGTTTCCACAAACTCGCCGTAGCAATTGTCCACCAAGACCACCACTTCGGGGTTTTGCGCCTTGACCACCTGGATCATCTCGGCAATCTGGGCAATGGAGAAGCTGGGTCGCCAGGCATAGCCACAGGAGCGCTGGATGTAAACCAAGCGTGTTTGCGGCTTGAGGGCGGTTTTCAAGGCCTGCCAATCGACATCTCCTTCCCGCAGATCCAACTGGCGATAGGTAACACCGAACTCCCGCAAGGATCCCTGGCCGGATCCCCTTATCCCAATGACCTCCTCCAGAGTGTCGTAGGGGGGGCCAGTGATGGCCAACAGCTCATCCCCTGGGCGCAGCACCCCAAACAAAGCACAGGCAATGGCGTGGGTGCCGGAGACCATCTGCAGCCGCACCAGCGCCGCCTCGCAGCCCATGATCTGGGCAAACAATCGGTCCAAAACCTCCCGCCCCTGGTCGTCGTGGCCGTAGCCCGATACGCCGGCAAAGTGATGGGAGCCCACCTGCTGGTCGCGGAAGGCTTGCAATACCCGGGCCAGGTTCTGCCTGAGAACTTGTTCTATTGCCCAAAACCGTTCCCCCAGGGCCGCTTCCGCTCTGTCCAACAGCTCAACTACCTTCGACGGGATCCTTGCCAACTCCCCCCCTTTTCCACCCCAACTTGCTTCGAGAGCAATCTCCAGAAGCCGAAGGCCACTTTTTGGGCCTACTGACGCCAATATTGGTGTGGAATCCTGATCTTGATAGAAAGCTTAACTTCAGTCAACATCTCTTCACTTCCTTTGGTTATTAGCTTAGCTAGTTTAGACAAGGCAGCCAACGTCGCTTCTTGTATAATAGGATAAAGTAGCACGGCAGTTCCAAGCAAAAATAAGGGAGTCGCTTAGCTGGCTAGGAAAGCCAGAAGGAAGTTGTGGACCGCAGTTCGGCAGGAGAGGGAAAATTCCGGTCGTTTAGTCTCCCGAATTCAGCAGGGAAGTTGGATCAATCAAAAATTAAGGCAATCTAAATTTATCCTTAATCTCCAGTTCAAAGCCAAGAGTGAGGTGTTAACCTAGACTTAACTCCAAAGGTTAGTGCCCTTGCAAAAGCCGCACTTTAGTCAACTTTCATTGCCCCCTTTGGCCAGTTGGCGGGCGGGGAGGGTGGGGAGGCTTCTTGCAAAGGTTAGGCACTCACTTGAGGCGTAGACTGACACACTCGGGAGAGTTTCCATGGCGAAGCTTGTGATCCAAGGAAAAAACATCGAAATTACCGATGCCATCCGCAGCTACGTTCAGGAAAAAATTGAGCGAGCTGTTAGCCATTTTGCTCAGATCACCAGCGAAGTGGATGTCAATCTGTCGGTAGCCCGCAACCCCCGCATCAGTGCCAACCAATCTGCCGAAGTTACCGTTTACGCCAACGGCACTGTCATTCGAGCGGAAGAAAGTACTGAAAACCTTTACGCCAGCATCGACCGAGTGGCCGACAAAATAGCCCGCAAGCTGCGCAAGTACAAAGAGCGCAATGGCGTTCACCGCATCCGCCATTCTCCCAAAACTTCAGTGGCGGTGGCCCAGCAGCCGCCCACAAATCCTGTGAATATGAATCGGCAAGCGGAGCTGCCCCCTGAGGTAGTGCGCACCAAGTATTTCGCCATGCCGCCCATGACGGTTGAGGAGGCGATGCACCAGTTGGAGCTGGTGGATCACGACTTCTACGTGTTCCGCAACATCGAAAACGGCGAGATCAACGTCCTCTATGTCCGCAAGCACGGTGGCTATGGCTTGATCCGCCCCCACCCTAGCAGCTAGCTGCAAGATGCTTGGCAGCCCCGCTGTAGGCTCCCCATTTTGCCCTAGCGATTGCGTCTAGCCTTCGTCTAAGCCCTCAGACGCCAAGAGACTTCCCAACAGGCAACAGCTGGTGCAGGAACTGATCCTGGCGTTGGCGCAAGCTGCCCAGGTCAGGCCCATGGTTGAGCAAGACGAAATAGGTGCCATCTGGCAACTGTCCCAACATCATCAGGCGATTGGGGGCCGATCCCACCTGGGCGACCGTGCCCGGAAGCAGGGTGCGCAGCTGCAGGGGGCTGTGGCCAAGGCCGGCTACAGGTAGGATCCGCGCTGGATTCTCGTATGGGGCTGCCAGCAGATGCTGCCACAGATGGGTCAGGGCACGGGGGGAGAGTGCAGTTCCTGCCCCTCTAGACGAATCTCTGCTTCGCTGGGGAGGAGGGCAGGATCCAACTGGGCAGCCGGCTCAGTTACCAGGCGCCGCCGCAGGTACTCCACCAGGGCTCTGGGGCCTCCCAGTTCCGCCAGCAGGGCTGCTGCCATGGCCCGGTCGATGTTGCTGTTGAGCATCTGCAGCAGGGATCCCAAGGGCGGCGAGGTATAGCTAACCAGGCAATGGAGCTCAGCAGGCAGTTCCTCTAGCGTTGATCCAGAGCCGCCGAGGGCTACAGGGTAGGGCTGTTGGGGATCCCGAAGGAGTTCGGTAAGCCGGCGGGCGCTAGCTAGAGCGTCGGGCTGGCCCAGCAACGGAAGGGGGGCACCACCTTTACCTCGCCGTCAATCTGGCGAATGCCAAGGCCGTGCAGGTGGCGCGCCAGCTCGACGACATTGGCCTCCCGGAAATAGGGATCCCCGCCCCCCACCACAACCAAGTCTCCCTTCAGGCGCTGGCCGGAGCGATAGCCGGTGGTGTAAAGCGATGCTCGTAGCCCCAGGTCTCTAGCGCCATCAGGCTGAGGGCCAACTGATCCAAGGCTCCTACCGGCAAGGGTTGATCTAGGAGGTGCTCGGCCAGCAGCTTGCCTTCGGCTGTCCAGAGCAGGATCCCTTGCTGGGAGAGGGCCCCTCCTTAGGCAGCCAACCCCTGCAAAAAGCCCGACAAGACCACAGTGTAGGGAGAACCTTGCTCCTGGAGCGGTTGCTCACGGGGCCACCAGGGCGGAAGGCCAGGCGTGCCGCTAGGAGAAGGCAGGGGTGGTGGCGGAGTAGGGATGGGAGGGAAAAGATCCTGGGTGGAAGAGGGAGCCGCAGCCCTCCAGCAGATCCCCAAAACCAAAGAGCAGGCTAGGGGGATCCCTGCCCAGAAGCAACGGGAGCGCAGCCCTGGCGGGATGGACAACATGCTGACCTCACAGGCAAGACTTGAGGCTACTCTACTGCCATGCAGAGGGTTCTGGCAAATTGCTTTGCCTTGCCGCTAGGCAGTTGGCCGTAAAGCCAGGAGAGTGGACTCCTGCCTACAAGAGAGGCCAAGATGAGAGCACAGCAGTACTGCCCTTGGAGGAAGACATCCGGCCTGCCTTGCGGGTTGACCCTCAGCTTTTGCAAGTGCTCCCTTCATGCCCAGAGATCTGCGCCGCTTCATTGCCCTCCTAGAATCCCGTGGCCAGCTCCGCCGCGTGACCGCCGAGGTGGATCCCGAGCTGGAAATTGCCGAAATTGCCGATCGCCTCTTGGCCTGCGGTGGCCCGGCGCTGCTGTTTGAGCGGGTCAAGGGATCCTCCATGCCTCTGCTCATCAACGCCCTGGGCACAGTGGAGCGCATCTGCTGGGCGCTGGGGATGGAGCGGCCGCAAGAGCTGGAGGAGCTGGGAAAGAAGCTGGCCTTGCTCTACCAGCCGCGCCCGCCAAAAGACCTTGCCCAGGCGGTGGAGCTGGGACAGGCGCTGTTCCGCGTCTTCAAAGCTCGACCCAGCCGGGAGCTGCTCCCTCCTTGCCAGCAAGTGGTGCTGCGCGATGAGGCGGTGGATCTCACGCAACTGCCCCTGTTGCGGGTCTATCCCGGCGACGCTGGGCGGGTGCTGACCTTGGGCCTGATGGTTACCAAAGATCCGGAAAATGGCATTCCCAATGTGGGGGTGTACCGCCTGCAACTGCAAAGCCGCAATACCATGACGGTGCAGTGGCTGTCGGTGCGGGGGGCAACTCGGCATCTGCGCAAGGCGGCGGCCCTGGGCCAGAAGCTGGAAGTGGCAGTGGCCATCGGGGTAGATCCCGCCGTGATCCTGGCGGCGGCCACGCCCTTGCCGGTGGATCTCTCCGAGTGGCTGTTTGCCGGCCTCTACGCCGGAGAGGGATTGCCCCTAGCCCGCTGCAAAACGGTGGATCTGGAAGTGCCGGCCCACGCCGAGATTGTTCTAGAAGGCACCATAACCCCAGGGGAGGTGGCCCCCGACGGTCCCGCCGGGGATCACATCGGCTACTACGGCCCTCGCAACGAGCAGGCTCCTTTAATTCGCTTCCACTGCCTCACCCACCGCCGCGATCCGATTTACCTCACTACCTTTAGCGGCAAGCCCCCCAAGGAAAACGACGTGATGGCCCTGGCCCTAAACCGCATCTACACCCCCATCCTTAGGCAGCAGGTGCCGGAGATCGTGGACTTCTTTTTGCCGATGGAGGGCCTGGGCTACAAGGTGGCCATTTTGTCCATTGACAAGGCCTATCCCGGCCAGGCGCGGCGGGCGGCCCTGGCTTTTTGGAGCGCCTTGCCTCAATTTAGCTACACCAAGTTTGTGATTGTGGTGGATAAGGACATCAACGTGCGGGATCCGCGGCAGGTGCTTTGGTGTCTGTGCTCGCGGGTGGATCCGCAGCGGGATGTGTTTATTCTGCCGGACAACCCCTTTGACGCCCTGGACTTTGCCACCGAAAAACGGGGTCTGGGGGGCAAAATGGGAATCGACGCCACGACCAAGATCCCGCCGGAAACGGACACCCCTTGGCGGCAGCCGCTGGCTCCGGATCCGGAAGTGGCTCGCCTGGTGGATCGCCGCTGGGCGGAATACGGCCTGGCCGATCTCAACTTGCAGCCGGCGGATCCGCGCCTATTTGGCTACGAGTTCTAG
>NZ_JANSJL010000017.1:0-2968 GCF_047502745.1 Synechococcus sp. F70.1 | reverse complement strand
CGCGGCGATGTGTATACGAGCAAGATTCCGCCCACGGCGAAGGAGACGCCACAGCAAGGTGAGGTGGTTGCCGTTGGGAAGGGGAAGCTCACCGAGGATGGGAAGCTCATCCCCTTGCAGGTCAAGGTCGGTGACCAGGTGCTCTTTGGCAAGTACGCCGGCACCGAGGTGACCATCGATGGGGAGGAGTACCTCATCATGCGCGAGAGTGACATCTACGCCATCATCAACACAAACGGGCAGTCGTAAGTTGAACAAACACCAGGAGGGACGCCATGCCTGCCAAGCTCATCCTCTACGATGCTGAAGCGCGTGCGGCACTGAAGAACGGTGTGGATAAGCTTGCCAACGCCGTCAAGGTCACGCTGGGTCCGAAGGGGCGCAACGTCGTCATTGATAAGAAGTTCGGACCGCCCACGGTGACCAAGGACGGCGTCACGGTCGCCAAGGAGATCGAGCTGGAGGATCCGATTGAGAATCTCGGCGCCCAGATGGTGCGCGAGGTAGCCTCCAAGACCAGCGACGTCGCCGGGGATGGGACGACGACGGCGACGGTCTTGGCGCAGGCGATCGTGCGCGAAGGGCTCAAGAACGTTACGGCGGGAGCGAATCCGATGGACCTCAAGCGCGGCATTGATATGGCAGTGGCTGCCATTATGCAGGAGCTGCGCCGTATCAGCCGCGAGGTCCAGGGGCGCAAGGAGATCGAGCAGGTTGCCACAATCTCCGCCAACAACGACCCGGAGATTGGCAAGCTCGTTGCCGACGCCATTGAGAAGGTCGGTAAGGACGGCGTCGTCACAGTCGAAGAAGCCAAGGGGATCGAGACCACGCTGGAGGTGGTCGAAGGGATGCAGTTCGACCGGGGGTATCTCTCGCCGTACTTCGTCACGGATGCGGACACGATGGAGGCGGTGCTGGAGAACCCCTACATCCTCATCCACGACAAGAAGATCTCGGCGGTGAAGGACCTGCTGCCGATCCTGGAGAAGGTTGCGCAGTCGGGGCGTTCGCTGCTCATCATCGCCGAGGATGTCGAGGGTGAAGCTCTGGCAACCCTGGTGGTCAACAAACTGCGTGGAACGCTCCGCGTCTGCGCGGTCAAGGCGCCAGGCTTCGGCGACCGGCGCAAGGCGATGCTGGAGGATATCGCCATCCTGACCGGCGGCACCGTGATTAGCGAGGAGAAGGGCTTCAAGCTGGAGAACGCCACGCTGGCGTACTTGGGCACGGCGAAGAAGGTGGTCGTTGACAAGGATACGACCACGATCGTCGAGGGGGCGGGCAAGCCCGAGGAGATCAAGAAGCGCATCAACGAGATCAAGGTGCAGATTGAGAAGACCACCTCCGACTACGACCGCGAGAAGCTGCAGGAGCGCTTGGCGAAGCTCAGCGGCGGCGTAGCGGTCATCAAAATCGGTGCCGCTACCGAGGTGGAGATGAAGGAGAAGAAGGCGCGCGTGGAGGATGCACTCCACGCAACCCGGGCGGCAATCGAGGAGGGGATCGTACCCGGTGGCGGAGTTGCCTACCTTCGGGCGCTCCACGTCCTGGATACGCTCTCCCCTGCCAATGAGGACCAGCGAACCGGCATCAACATCGTGCGCCGGGCACTGGAGGAGCCCATTCGCCAGATCGTCGCCAATGCCGGGCTGGATCCCTCGGTGATTGTCGCCAAGGTCAAAGAGGGCAAGGATGGCTTCGGCTTCAACGCCGCAACGGAGCAGTTCGAGGACCTCTACGAAAGCGGGGTGATTGACCCCACGAAGGTCGCCCGAGTTGCCCTGGAGAACTCTGCCTCCGTTGCCGGCTTGCTCATCACGACCGAAGCCACGGTGGTGGAGAAGCCCGAAAAGGAGAAGCAGTCCTCGGCTACACCACCGATGGACTACTAAACGTCTATAGCCTCAGGACGCAGGAGAAACCGCCTGCCCTCTTGAGGTTCCCTCCACATACTCACACCGCCCCCCAGCCCCTGTGCTTGCGCCCTGCAGGCACAGGGGTCCTTTTTTCTCAAGGCTCGGCGCGTGGAGGTACCCAGAGGTAGCGCGCAAGGTCTACGCGGTCGTCTTCGACGTGGACACCCTCCGACTCCAGCAGCTCCTGCATGAGCGTTGGGGTAGCGAAATGGTGCTTTCCGGTGAGCTCGCCGCGGCGATTGACAACCCGGTGGCAGGGGATTGAAGCATCGAAGCGAGCAGCGTGGAGAGCCCAGCCCACCAAGCGCGCGGCAGAGCGCACCCCAAGCGCCTCGGCAATGTGCCCGTAGGTGGTAACTTTGCCCGCTGGGATTTGGCGAACCAGTTCGTAGACCCGCTCGAAGAAATCCCGATGGTTGCCGAACATGTTCCGCGACCGCGCTTGCCACAGCGCATTGTGTGCTTGACGGAGGAGACGACGGAGACGCTCTACGCCTTGGGTGCCGGAGAGCTCGTCGTCGGCGTTTCGGGGTTCACGGTACGCCCGCCAGAGGCGCGGAAGAAGCCGAAGGTGTCCACCTTTCTGGATGCCAATATCGAGCGGATTCTGGCGCTGCAGCCCGATGTTGTGCTGGCATGGTCGGATCTGCAGGCGAACATTTGCGCCGAGCTGATTCGCAACGGTGTGGAGGTCATCTGCTTCAACCACCGCACGGTGGAGGGAATCCTCTCCATGATCGTGCGTCTCGGGGCATTGGTGGGGAGGGCTGCTCGGGCACGGGCGTACGTGCGCTCCTTGCGTGCGGGATTGCGCCGAGCTGCGCAGCGTGGGCGGCAACGGCGCCGCCGTCCACGGGTCTACTTCGAGGAGTGGGACGACCCCTTGATTACCGGCATCGGCTGGGTCAGCGAACTCATTCGCCTGTGTGGAGGCGAGGATATCTTCCCAGAGCTCAGTGCATATCCGGATGCACGGCGCCGGATCGTGGCTGACCCGGCGGAGGTCGTGCGGCGCGCGCCGGACATCATCCTGGTGTCCTGGTGTGGGA
>NZ_JANSJL010000016.1:0-2986 GCF_047502745.1 Synechococcus sp. F70.1 | reverse complement strand
CGCCCACGTCGGCGTTGCGCCAACACCCTGCGAGAGCAGGATCTGTCCTGCGCTTCCAGCATTGCCGCCCAGCAGCAGCTCTCCATTGAGCTGCAGCCGGTTGACGATCATCCCCGGAAGCTGTGCCCGCAGTACATGCACGGCTGCGCACAAGCACACGATCACGCCCCACCGCATTGGAAGCCTCCTTGTGTGTCACATTCGACGCGGCTGCTTCGAGCCGCCTTAGAGCAAATTTAGCGAATGCTCTGCTCCCGACTGCTTCACCGCAGAGTGCTATCTTTGCACCTGCTTCCACCACCGAACCACCGTGCGATGGAGGCGCTGAAGAAAGCCCTGCGCGAAGCCCCTGCGCTTCGGTTTTGCCTGCTCAGCCTTGCAGTAGCCATCGCGCTCCTCCAGCTTGGCTGGAACTGGGGGCGGGAATTGACCACAGCGCTGCTCTGCGGCATGGCAGCGTGCGGAGCCCTTCTGTGGGTGCTGCGGCACCGGGCGCTGGCGTACCTCTGTTCGGTCGGCACTGTTGCCCTCTGGTGGAGCATGTGCTGGCGCGAGGCACTTCCGGTGCGAATCCCGTATCGGCTGGAGCCAATTCCGGCTCTGCTCGCCGGACAGATACGCCAGGTGCTCCGCGATGAGCCCCCGGTGCTCCGAGTGCTGGTCGAAGGCGAACTCGATGCCCAAGCACTTCCGCCCGTGCAGACAAGGGTGCTCCTCCACGTCTTCGGAACCGATGGCACCGAACCATGGCGAACGCCTGGCGAATTTCTGCGCGCGTACGTACGGGTCCGCCCTCCGACTCCAGCCCAGCTCCCCACGGATTTCCCCGAATGGGAGTATTGCGCCCATCTTGGCGCGCAATGGGTTGCTACCGCTCACCGCGAAGGTGTCGCCCTGTGGGCTCGGGAGGGCTCATGGTCAGCATCTCTCTTTCGCTGGATTGCGCAGCAGCGGCAGCATGTGTTGCACGCGATCGCACAGCTCTACCCTGAGTGGCTTGCCGGAGTTATGGCGGCTCTGCTGTGCGGGGACCGTTCGAAGCTGCAGCCAGAGGAGCGGCGAGCGTTTGCGCTTGCCGGAGTTGCGCATGTGTTAGCCGTCAGCGGATTACACGTTGGCATCCTTGCGGCGGCGATCTCCATCGCATTGGGATTTGTGCCGTGGCAGGGATTGCGCTGGGGCATCTTCTGCATTGCCCTTGCTGCCTTTGTGCTGTTGACTGGGGCGCAGCCCTCGGCGGTGCGGGCGGGCATCACAGCAGCGCTTGCGTGGGGAATTGCTCTGCTCCAGCGCCCGGTCATGCTGCCCAACCTTGTTGCCGCCGTTGCCTTGATGACGCTCTTGTTGGACCCCGCTCAGGCGTTCTCCAGCTCCTTCCAGCTCTCTACGATGGCGATGCTGGGGATTGCACTCCTCTACGAACCGCTCCGGGAGCGGATTCAGGAGCTGCTCCCTTGGATGCCGGCGGGAATTGTGCAGTTGAGCGCCGTCAGCTTGGCAGCCTCCACGGTGAGCGCACCGCTTGTTGCGCTGCACTTCCAGATGTTCTCGCTGCTGGCGATTCCGCTCAACCTCGTTGTTGTGCCGCTGTGTTCGCTGGGGATACTTGCGGGGATTTTGAGCCTGCTAGCATATCCGCTCAGCAGCGCTGTTGCCGGACTCTACGCCTCCGCCGCGCAAGCATGCATGCTCCCGGCGATGGCGTGTGTTCACACGGCGGCGCAGCTCCCCATTGCAGCCGTAGAGGGGTGGAGCAGCATACCCTTGGCATTTGGAATCCAGTGGGGACTCCTTTGGCTCCTGTGGGCACCGAACCTCCGGGTTCTCCTGCCACGCGCGCTGACCGTTGCTGTGTTGACCCTCCTTGGAGTGCTGGCGGTGCGCCCGCAGCATGCCCCGATGTCCCTGCTGCGTGAGCACATCCTCCTGCGGCAGCTCCCACTCACTGAGGGCACGCTGCTGGTGCTGCTGGACCGATACCCTCACGGGAAGCCCCGTCCTGACCGTGCACTCGAACGCTACGCACAGCAGCTTCCTGGGCGCCTGTGGATCCTCTACGCCGGCAACTCCAGCGAGTACGCCGCCGTCCGCATTGCCCGGGCTCACCCGCAGTGCACCGTCATCCAAGCACCCGAGCACCTTCTCCGAGCGCTGCTCGCCTCCCCAGGGCATCCCAGCAGCGCCGCTACCGCTCCCACCGAGGGGCATGCGGGAGGCGCGCCTGGCAAAACAGCGCCACCGCACCTTCGCTGAGCTCAATGCGCACAGGGACAGAGCGGACAACGTTGCGGGCACTCTCCCGAATCCCCCATTGTAGGCGCTCATCGGCGAGCTCCCAAACCAGCCCGTGCGTCCGAACGCGAGCTGCCGGCTGCGGCACCAGCGAGAGCACCTCGCCCACCTCCAGCGCCAGCTCAACCGATTCCCACAGAAGGATTCCGTACCGACCGCTATCGTAGAAGCACAGCTCCAGCTCCCGACCGCAGCGGAGCGCCACGCTCCAGTTGATGAGCGTATGGTCTGGCTCGCGTCCTTGGAAGCCGACAACGAGCAAGCGCCGCCATACCTGCTGGTGGCAGAATTGCAGGGCTTTCTCGAAATCGTTGGTCTCCTGCTCGGCAATCTGGACCAGGCGCGCCGTCTGCAGCCATTGCGCCTCGGGAGCCCGCCAGAAGGCATCGAGGTCTCCGATGATCACATCCGCGCGGAGACCGTAGTGACGGAATAGCTGTACGGCAGCTCCATCGGCAGCCACAACCGGGCAGTGCTGTACGCACTGGAACACCTCGCGTTCGGGTATGGTGCCATCCAGGCACACAACCGCATCGAAAGCGGCATCAAAGCTCAGTCGGCGCATTGCCGCTCCCAGCGGTCGAAGATCTCCAGCAGCAACTGCACCCCATCGGTCAAAGCAGCCGGACCGGGCTGCAGAATCACCTCCGCCGGCAGCTCATAGACGTGCCCGCTCTGGACTGCGGGGATGCTC
>NZ_JANSJL010000015.1:0-616 GCF_047502745.1 Synechococcus sp. F70.1 | reverse complement strand
GCCACTGCGCACCCCCCCAGCTCAGGTTCAGGAACCTTTGAGGACATCCGCGATGAGGATCTAGAGCTCATCGAAGAGGAGCCAATCCCTCCTCCAGGTGCGGGGATCCCCTACTACATCGCTGAGCGGAAAGCTACCTCAGCAGAGGCTGCAGCGGAGCTCTCCCCCACCAAAACCGAAGGCGAAACGGCCAAAGCGCCCTCCACAGTCATCCAAGCTAGCGACACGCTCCCGGCTGTCCCTCCCCAGGATCGCCTTGCCACACCCCCACCAACGGATACTCCTCTGCCACAAGCTGCTTCCCGAACGGTTCGCCAGCCTTCCACCAGCAGCCTGAAGTGGCTCTGGGTTGGGGGAGGCGCTGTGGCTCTGCTAGCCGCCTTTTTGCTCTGGCCGCGCCCAACCATCCGCGATACCCAGAAAGAGCCGGAGCCGATCCCTACTGCTGAAGTCACCCCAACGCCAGCACCGGCCCCCACCCCGACGCCAACACCGACACCCCCTCCCACTCCCGTGCCGACACCTACTCGAACTAAAGCCAAGACTCCTAATACTGCTCGAATGCCGACGCCTACACGAACCCCTGCACCGACGCCCACTCCTGCTCCGGTGCCAA
>NZ_JANSJL010000014.1:0-630 GCF_047502745.1 Synechococcus sp. F70.1 | reverse complement strand
CAACTTCCATCTTGCTGGTCAACGGCTCATTGGCAGCCAACGCTAGCTGCACCATCAGCCTGGATCTTCAGGTTACAGCCACGACAGCGGGATCCCTGACCAGCCCCGCGGTAACCCTGAGCAGCAACCAAGCGCCTAATGCCACCGCTGCGGCTATCAACTTAACGGTAACGGTGCCAGCTCCCACCTTTACCGTGGCCTTTGCTCCCAACCCGCTTGGCCCAATCGGCCCAGCTCCCGTTATAGGCACCGGAACTTTGACGTTTACCATCAGGAACAACGCAGCCATTCCATTGACGGGCTTGGCCTTTAACCACACCTTGCCGGTAGTGCCGCCTTTAACTGTAGGGCCTGGTGCACCTCCTCCCTTACCTGCTTCCTGTGGTGCTGGAGCTACCCTCACAGCGTCGGTGGGTGGGAACACCATTCAATTCACCGGAGGACAAGTGGCTGTCGGCGCAACCTGCACAGTGACCATCCCTGTCCAAACGGGACCTCTGACCTCACCCGGCACCTACACCTACCCTAACTCCCCAGTAACATTGACCAACGCTCAGGCCGCCCCTGCCACAGCAGGGCCAGTAACCTGGACAGTTGTAGTGAATTAGTCCTTCAAAAGCAGCTCGGCAA